>DKNM01000027.1:0-1264 GCA_002470695.1 Candidatus Neomicrothrix sp. UBA7388 | reverse complement strand
GGTTCAGACCGCACTGCGGTGGATCGTTTCATCGTTGTCGAAGAAATGCTGCGTTGGGGTGCACCCGTTGGCCATCATTGGGTAGCTGATCGCCAAACTGGAAATGTAATTTTGAAATTCGGAACCCAAGAGCAAAGAGAGAGGTTCCTTCCCTCAATCTGCCGAGGGGAACTTGGCTTTTCTATAGGGATGAGTGAGCCGGACAGTGGCTCAGATTTAGCGTCAGTGTCGACCAAAGCCGAGAGAGCGACTGATGGATGGATCATCAACGGGACCAAAATATGGACTTCGGGAGCCCACGAGAACGACTGGTTCGTATGTCTTCTCCGCACCTCACCTATGGAGGATGGGAATAAACATGCCGGTCTTTCGCAACTACTGATTGATCTTACGTCACCTGGATTGGAAGTTAGCCCCATACCGTTCCTCGACGGCTCTCACCATTTCAATGAGGTCACCTTTAATGAGGTATTTGTTCCTGATGTAAACGTCGTCGGCGACTTGGGTATGGGCTGGCATCAAAACACAACAGAAATGGCATACGAGCGCGGAGGGCCTGATCGCTGGTTATCACCATTTTCCACTGTGGAACAATTACTCAGAGAAGCTAAGGGAACTGAGCTCGAAGCTACTGTTTCTGACCTTTTCGGCGAACTTGTAGCACGGTGGTGGGGCATACGAAATCTTTCTCTATCTGTGGCTCGACTAATCGACACTGGCGAAGCGCCCTCAGTGGAGTCGTCGCTCGTTAAAGAAATGGGTACACGCTTTGAACAAGAAGTCGTAGAAAAGCTCGTTCACTTAATTGACCTTGAATATTCGCCTGATTCTCAGTCGATGTTTGAACGACTCCTGTCGCAATGCGTAGTCACTTTCCCTGGAAACACAATACGGGGCGGAACTATCGAAATTCTCAGATCTGTCGCTTCGAAGGGCCTGAAAGGACTTCCAGCATGACGGACATCACCACCGTTGATCCGCTAATCACCGAGACGGCCGACCGTCTCTTTTCTCAAATATGTGACCATGAGTCAATTCAGCGTGCCGAAGCCGAAGGTGGAGCCCCTCAGATTTGGGACGCGTTTGCTGAGACAGGATTTCCATGGATCTCCATTGACGAGGCATCGGGAGGCTCAGGAGGCTCACTGCTTGATGCCCTGGAAGTTTTGCGCCTCGTGGGGTATCACGCAGCGCCGATCCCAGCAGCTGAGAACGGTGTCTTAGCAGGGTGGCTCCTGGCTGCATCTAACCAAGAAATTCCTTC
>DKNM01000041.1 GCA_002470695.1 Candidatus Neomicrothrix sp. UBA7388 | reverse complement strand
AAGGCACGAACGAACAGCGAAATTCTGGAACTCATAGGAGGGAAAGTTCCGTGCGGTCCCGTCAACTTGCCCGGCGACTTATTCTCTGACCCTCACGTAGAAGCTCGAGAAATGCTAGTAGCGGTAGAGCAACCAAGCGGGCGACCCATAGTTCAAGTCGCTTCGCCAATAAAACTATCTGCGACCCCCGCAGGCGTTCATCGCAGAGCACCTCGGCTGGGTGAACACACAGACGAAGTCCTGTCAGAAATCAAGAATCTCAAGGGTCGCTTCGACACTTAGTCAGCCCAATAACTCAGCCATGACGGTCAGCTATTACGGTCCGCGCATTGATACGCGGCCTCCACCAAACCCTCACCTCGCTCGTCCAGCAAAACCGACTTGCCCATTTGGTTCATGACATACCCCATAGACATTCCATGTCGCGGGTCAGCAAAACCAATCGACCCACCAGCCCCAACATGCCCGAAGGCACCTTCCCTTATATTGACTGAGTCATCGTCAGTGTGAGCCGAAACACGGTTGCTCATGCGAAGCATGAAGCCTTCAGAGAATCTCGTCGGCAAAAGCAACATTGCGTCCTTCTCGGTCGCAACAGAAACACTGGACATTCTTTCTTGCTGCTTTTCGGCCACAAAGTTACCCAAAGATGGCGCTCGGTATATCCGCGCTAGTCCCCGGGCGTTAGCTATTCCTCCACCCCCACCTAACTCAGCCGACCAAACAGAAGGAGAGTCACCTTTGGCACCTCCGCGATTACGCCAAGCTCTGGCCTGTAACCCATCAGGCTGCGAAATAAAAGCTCGAGTAAAAGAAGAAAACTCTTCGTTCGGGGCGGGCCTAAATTGTTGCAATGGCGAAACACGGTGATGTTCTTCGCTAGGTAAGCCAATCCAGAAGTCGGCGTCCGCCGGACCAGCAACTTCTTCTCGGAAAAAGGTGCCCAAGCTTTTACCCGAGGCACGACGAACGAGTTCGCCGGCAACCCAACCGAAAGACATCAAGTGATAGCCGTTTCGCGTGCCTGGTTCCCACCACGGCTCCTCTGCCGCTACGCGGTCACACATGTAGTCCCAGTCAAGCGCCGCCCCATCCGGAATTTCTTCTCGAAAAGCCGCCACTCCGGTGGTGTGATTAAGCATCATCCGCGTTGTGATTTCAGACTTGCTTCCTTGAGCAAACTCAGGCCATATCTCGGCTACGGGCGCATCGAAATCAAGTAACCCTCGGTCCGCAAGCAGGTGGCACGCCAGCGCAACACCACCCTTGGTGCAAGAATTCACGACAGCGATAGTGTCCTCTAGCCACGGATTTCCTTCTAAATCACGATCGCCGGCCCACAAATCAACCACCATTTCGCCTTCAAACAGAACGCATACTGAGGCTCCCAATTCGCCTAAATGTTCGAAGTTGTATTCGAAACGATCTTTTACTGGTTCCCAGCCGGAAGCAACGCTTCCCTGAATTTCAAGTCCCATGAGTGCCAGATTGTCACGTCAGACATCTTTATGCTCCTAATTAGGCAACTCCTCGGGTAGTTTCACCGTAATGGTGAAACGAAGAAAGAGGCGCCCCGCACTGCGGCGGACTAGCTCAGTACCGAATCCGATTCAGCCGGGGTATGTGTCACCACAACGCTCTGTGCCCTCCGATATCGGCAGACCGGACTACGCACTAGACGGCATCCCGAAAGCCACTACGCCAAATGATTTACGGAAGGACGCGGCAACCCTTGACAGAATGCGTGCCGCGGGTTCGGCGGCGCGCCGAGTGCTTCGTAAGGTAGCAGCAGAGATTTCTCCAGGTGTCACAACTGAGCACCTGGATGAAACTTGCCACGAAGCGTGTATAGCGGAGGGTGGCTACCCAAGCCCCCTTAACTACAACGGTTTCCCAAAATCACTTTGCACGTCTATCAACGAAATTATTTGCCACGGCATTCCAGATGACCGTTCGCTTAGAGAAGGCGACATCATCAATTGCGACGTGACCATCTTTCTGGATGGGGTGCATGGGGACCACAGCGAAACTTTCGCAGTTGGCGAAGTCGATCAGCAATCTCAAAAATTGATAGACATCACGCGGGAATGTCTGTACCTGGGAATCGGCGCTGTGCGGGCGGGGGGCGTTGTGAGCGATATTGGTAAAGCGATTCAACACCATGCCGAAGAAGCAGGTTTTGGAGTCGTCCGAGAGTTCATCGGTCACGGAGTAGGGGAAATTTTCCATCACCTACCAAACATTCCACATTATTTCGAGCCATCTGCTCGGTTCGAATTCAAGCCCGGCATGACCTTCACGATCGAACCGATGATCACTATCGGCGAGCCCAAGGCAACCCTCTGGGACGATGGTTGGACAGCGGCCACCATGGACCTGAGTCGCACGGCGCAATTCGAACACACAGTAGTGGTGTTGGAAGACGGAGTGGAGATTTTGACGGTTGACGAAACCGAGATCCAGCCCTTTATCGCAGGAGGAAAGCCAGACGTGTGGCCTTCCAGGATCAGAGCGACGTCAACTAACGGTGGTACATCAGACAAATGAGACTTTTAAAGAGTTGGGTTCTTGTCTGCGTGTGTCTCGCTCTAGTAGTCGGTTGTGCAAGCGAGGTCGTTACGCGACCCGTGCCAAGCACGACGCCGGTACTGACAACCCTACGTCCTCAACTAACCACTACGACTACTGAAAAGGTGGTGCAACGAATGGCTTACACCGTGCAACCTGGGGATACGCTCAGCAAAATTGCAAAAGCCTTCGAGGTCACGGTTAGCGACTTGATGAAAGAGAATGGAAAAGAAGACACGGTTTTAGGCATTGGCGAAACGCTCTTCATTCCCCCGCCGTCCAGCACTAGCTCTGAGTAGGCCGGGTGGGAGCGATCCGCATTTGCACTATT
>DKNM01000006.1 GCA_002470695.1 Candidatus Neomicrothrix sp. UBA7388 | reverse complement strand
CGGCAGAAGCTTCGTCGTCTTCATTAGGAGCATCGGCTTCAGCGGAAACATCCTCGGCTACCTCATCGGTGTCGACTTGCTCTTCATCCGAATCAACAACATCATCATCCCGCTCGGTTTCTTCTTCTGAGTCGCGGCTTGCTGCCACTCGCGCTGCCCGATCTGAGTCGGCGTTGCGACGGCCCGAGGCCTCGAGTCGTTCGGCACGCATTTCAAGTTCTTCTTCAGAGAGTTGAGCTACGACCACAGTGATGTGGCAGGTCCGTTTATTTATGCGGGTTGCACGTCCGCGTGCCCTAGGTCGCCAACGCTTAAGCGTCGGCCCTTCATCAGCCCAGCATTCGGCAACATAGAGTTCATCGCCCGATAAATTTTCGTTGTTTTCTGCGTTGGACACTGCGCTTTCTAAAACTTTGGATACGACCGTAGCTGCGCCACGATCACAGAATTGGAGTTCTTCTCTAGCTTGATCAAGATCCTCGTCCCGTATTAGATCGAGAACTACTCGCGCCTTAGAAGCTGAGAGGCGAGCGAATTTGTGGGTAGATCGAGCACCAGCGACTGCGTCAAGGTCGATTAAGCCGCTCATTAGCTGCCACCTCGCTCTTGTCCAGCGTGAAATTTAAAGGTTCGAGAAGGGGCAAATTCGCCTAATTTATGGCCAACCATTGATTCCGTAACGTAAACGGGGACGTGCTTACGGCCGTCGTGAACTGCGAGGGTGTGGCCAATCATTTCAGGAATAATCGTCGATCGGCGGCTCCAAGTCTTAACGACTTTTTTATCGCCGCTCTCGTTAAGTGCATCAACCTTCTTAAGCAGATGGTCATCTACAAATGCGCCTTTTTTCAAACTACGTGGCATTGGTTACCTCCGCGATCCGCGGGTACGACGTCGACGAATAATCATGTCATTGGACTGTTTGTTCTTTTTCCTAGTGCGGCCTTCCGGCTTGCCCCATGGTGATACAGGGTGCCGCCCACCAGAAGTCTTGCCTTCACCGCCACCGAGTGGGTGATCAACCGGGTTCATCGCAACGCCGCGCGTTTGCGGACGTACACCTTTCCAGCGATTTCTACCGGCCTTGCCGATCTTGATCAAATCAGCTTCTGCGTTTCCTACGGATCCAACTGTGGCACGACAGTCGATCGGGACGCGACGCATTTCAGTACTAGGCAACCGCAACGTTGCGTGGGTGCCTTCTTTGGCGACAAGCTGAACGCCTGCGCCCGCTGAACGGGCCATTTGGCCGCCGGCACCCGGCTTCAATTCGATGTTATGGATAGTTGTACCAACAGGCATGTAGCGCAGCGGTAAAGCGTTGCCGACACGTACTTCGGCGTATTGGCCGCTTTCGAGTTTGTCGCCAACCTCGAGACCGGCTGGTGCGAGGATATAGCGCTTTTCACCATCGTGATAATGGAGCAAAGCAATCCGGCAGTTGCGGTTCGGATCGTATTCAATCGAGGCGACCGTTGCGGGGACGGCGTCTTTATTGCGTTTAAAGTCGATGATCCTGTAGCGCTGTTTATGACCACCGCCTCGGTGTCTCGAGGTCTTTCTACCGTTGTTGTTCCGTCCGCCTGTTGAGTGTTTCTTGGCGAGCAGAGACTTCTCGGGACTGGTTGTGGTGATCTCGCTGAAATCGGAGACCGTCTGGAACCGACGCCCGGGACTTGATGGTTTACGTACTCGGATTCCCATGGTTATGTCTCGAATATTTGGATCGAGTCGCCTTCTGCGAGAGCGACAATGGCCCGCTTAGTGTCCGGCCGTTTACCTAACGTATTGTTTCGTCGGTTCCGGCGGACTTTACCTTTGCGGTTGAGGGTATTTACTCTGGTGACAGTTACGTCAAAAATGGACTCGACAGCATGTCTGATTTCGGGTTTTGAAGCCGAGGTGTGAACTTCAAACACGTAAACATTTTGCTCAAGCTGTTCGTAAGACTTCTCAGATACGACAGGTGCGAGTATTACGTCTCGAGGATCCTTCATGACTTTGCTCCAGGGAGCGTCTCTGTTGTGAACACAAGCCAGTCAGAGCAAAGAATGTCATAGGCATTTAGCTCCTCGGCCTCCACTATTTGGACCGAAGGCAAATTTCTGAAACTACGAATTGCGGTGTTGTCATCCCCGGAAACAACCATCATGACCTTGCCATCGAGAGAAAGGTTCTCAAGAGCAAGGAGTGCCTCTTTGGTCTTCGGAACTTCGAAACGCCATTCGTCGACGACAACCACTCTCTCACTTTGCGCTCGGTCGCTCAACGCCGAGCACAGAGCTAGCCGGTTCATTTTCTTATTTACTTTTTTACGGAAACTACGAGGCTTCGGTCCGTGGACGACACCGCCCCCTGTAAATTGTGGGGCTCGAATTGATCCTTGGCGAGCTCGACCAGTGCCTTTTTGTCGGTAAGGTTTCGCTCCACCACCTCTAACTTCAGCTCTGGTCTTGGTGTTTGCGCTACCGCTTCTACGAGCGGCCAGCTGTGCCGTAACTACCTGATGCAGTACAGCCAAATTCGGTTCGATGCCAAACATCTCGTCGTCGAGAGTTATCGTGCCTGCTGTGCCGCCATCTTGAGTGCGTAAATCTAATGTTGTCATTATGAGCCCTTCACAGCGTCACGTACTACTACGACGCCACCTTTGGGGCCAGGGATCGATCCGCGAATTAGCAGAAGCTCACGTTCTGCATCGGCCTGGACGACTGTGAGGTTAAGCGTCGTCACCTTCTCAGCGCCCATGCGACCCGCCATCCTCGTTCCTTTGAAAACACGGGATGGGGTAGCACACGCACCGATTGCCCCTGGGGCTCGGTGGACTCTGTGCGCGCCGTGGCTAGCTTTCTGGCCACTGAAATTATGGCGCTTCATTACGCCCGCAAAGCCTTTTCCTTTGGATACTGCAGTGACGTCTACTTTCTCGCCTGCTTCTAAGACATCTGCGGCCAACTCTTGGCCAATTTCTAATTCACTGACGTCATCGAGCCGAAGTTCGACTAACCGCTGACCCGGCTCCACTCCCGCCTTTTCGAAGTGGCCCGCTTCAGGCTGAGTGAGTTTGCTAGCTTCGCGCTGTCCAAATGTCACTTGGACGGCGGTGTAGCCATCGCGCTCATCAGTTTTTACTTGGACCACACGACATGGTTCAACCTGCAGCATGGTGACGGGAACAACCCGATTATCGTCGTCCCACAGCTGGGTCATGCCCACTTTTGTGGCGACGATCGCCTTATTCGCCATGTTGAGTGTCTTCCTCTTACAGATGCGGCCAAACAGCCGCCGTTCACGCGAACGCTCCGCTCGGCAAAGCCGGCGGAGCGATAATTAGGTTGTGCCGACCGGTTCCGACCCAAGGGCCGGCCTCGCCGGACGTCAGTTCGTGCTCCGAAAACTCCGAGGCACGGGGTACATACGATACCGGGGTAAGTGTAAATAAACACCCCAGCGGGCCAGCAAACTAATTCTGCTGAATTTTGATCTCGATATCGACACCTGCAGGTAACTCCAACCGCTGAAGCGAGTCGACGGTTTTAGGTGATGGTTCCACAATGTCAATTAGGCGCTTGTGAATACGCATCTCAAAGTGCTCTCGAGAGTCTTTGTCCTTATGGGGCGACCGTACAACGGTGTAACGATGCTTCTCTGTCGGGAGAGGCACAGGGCCTTTGATGTTCGCCTGAGTGCGAAGGACAGTTTCAACAATCTTTTGAGTGCTTTGATCCACAATGTCGTGGTCATACGCCTTAAGCCTGATTCGGATCTTTTGAGATGCAGCCATTGTATTTATTCGAGGATTTTGGTGACTC
>DKNM01000089.1:4316-4478 GCA_002470695.1 Candidatus Neomicrothrix sp. UBA7388 | reverse complement strand
GAGAAACCTTCGATGACCTCGAAGTCACAAAAGACCTCGGCCTTGAGGGCGCATGCGCCGGAGACCCACGCCTAGATGGCAACGGCCCAGATCAACCTCTATGGCAGCGCGTCGCGTATCAGACGAACTGCAACATGACCCAGAAGTTCGAGCGGGCGAGTA
>DKNM01000089.1:3561-3976 GCA_002470695.1 Candidatus Neomicrothrix sp. UBA7388 | reverse complement strand
GGCCATTCGAGGTGAGGCCGAGGATTGGGAGAATTGCTCAGGGTTCAGCGCACTAGAGGAGATGCGCGAGACATGGACCTGTGCCGGGCACATGGAGATCCTGAACTTCTACCTCGCCTATCTGACCTCCTTCGAAACCCTGTTCATTGATCTACACGAAGACGTCTGGAGACTTGGCTTTGATGGTGCACTTGACCTGCATTTTGGGCTTACCAAAGAACAGCTATATGAAGATTTCAACCAGTTCATGATCGACAATCCCTCTCCCCCCGAGGGGTTCTTCCCGACGCAGCCGTTGACGGAACTCGTGGACTTTTGGTCTATCGAGTCTGGCTAGGGCTTCGCCTGGCGCTGTTGCCTAAATCAACTAGGCGGCCTTTTCTGTTCTGAGGTTGATCAACTAAGGTTCGCTGAA
>DKNM01000089.1:3095-3219 GCA_002470695.1 Candidatus Neomicrothrix sp. UBA7388 | reverse complement strand
AGATTAGGTGGGAAAAGATGAATTCAGTAGCAGGTAGTGACGCGGGCCTTGGCTTTGTGATCGCCTCCCAATTCATGGGAGCCGATCCTCAAAAAGCAGTGGAATTAGCGCGACCTTCCTTGGT
>DKNM01000089.1:0-2715 GCA_002470695.1 Candidatus Neomicrothrix sp. UBA7388 | reverse complement strand
TGACTGGTGTTGTCAGCGTGGGCTCAAGATGGGATTCGATGGACGCTGGCTCAGCTGGCTATACCGACCTTTTAGCGAAACCAGAAGTGCAAGCTGAATTCACGAAACCGGGCCAGCAGCATCTCGGTCGCGTAGTAGGGCGAGTCACAACCGAATCAGGGGACTGCGCAGGGTCGTATGTGGGTGTCTCGGTATTGGATTCTGCGCTGAGCGCCGATGAAGCCGACGCCATTATCGATCCCTTCACCTCAGTTTTGAACGATTCGGGGTGTAATGGTGCCAGAAGTATTGCTTGGACTGCAGCAGGTCCAAGCACAGGGACGCAAGCAACGCTTGTCTATACAGACTCCCTCGACAGCTATGCGAAGTTCTTAGCCGGCTTTTTGGCAAGCGACGCGTTAGTCGGAATGTTGGCGAATTCTGGACGTCAGATCGTTTCAAGAACTCTTGCCTACAACTATTGATCGCTAGGAACACCGCTTCGTGTAGCGGCTTCTTGGTCAGTTCAACGGCATTAATTGGATCGCTAACTGAGATGGGCCTCGCATAGGTTCAGCTCTAAATGAGAGAACGGGAGCAACAAGTGTCCGTAATGCCAAACAGCAGAACCTTTGAGTCAGTAGCAGGGCAAATCCATTTCCTGGAGTACGGAGATAATCGCCTGCCGCCTCTGCTCCTGCTACACGGTCACACGGATTGTGCTTGGTCTTGGCATCACATATCTACTGCGCTATCGGAATCCCATTTCGTTATTGCGCCGGACCTAAGAGGCCACGGCGACTCAGGCTGGTCGCCGCCCTACTCTGATCAATTCTTGGCGGCCGATGTGTTGAACTTGATGGACCATTGCGGTTTCGAAGTCACTTCGGTTGTAGCGCATAGCCTCGGTTCGCATGCCGCGAGTTTCGCTGCCGGATGCTTTCCCGATCGTGTCGAACGCTTAGCGCTCGTGGAGGGCTTTGGGCCGCCAAGGAAAGCTGGCGCCGTTGATGGAGAGCAATGGCGCCAGCAGACCGCTCAATTCATTGAAATTGCACGAACTGTTCCCGCGCAACGTTCGTTTCCGTCGATTGACGCGGTCTTAGAGAGATTTAGAAAGCTATATCCCAACCTTGATGCTGCGACGGCATCCCTGATTGTCGAAAATTCTGTTCGCCATACAGAAAGCGGAGTGGAGTGGAAGTGGGACCCCCAAACCCGAGATTGGATTACCACAGCCGATCCTGACCGCTTCGAAGAGGCATGGGAAGGCATCCAATGTCCAACTTTGGCGATCCTCGGACGTGACTCTTACAATCGGTTTTGGTCAAAGCTCATGCCCCCAGGCAACGGATATTTTGGCATGGATTTGAGCCCCGTTAGCGAAGAGATTGCCTCACCTCGGGTACGACGTTTCCGGGACTGCGAATTAGAAATAATTGATGATTGCGGTCACATGATTCATTACGAACAACCACAAAAACTTTTGGACGTTCTGACCAGGTTTTTGTAGGCCGTCTGAAGTTCTTGCCGGGGCCCAACGCTTTATCGCCTATGCCAACCGCCTGAATCATGTCGAGATCAACTGAAGTCGCTACATTTGCTTCCATGAGTAGCGAGAAGTTCACCGATGAATATGGCTTCACTGGACCGCTGCCCACGACTAGCTCTCAAAGGGTGGTCCCCACCGGGGATTTCCGCCCAGGACTGTCGATCGGGGAGCCCGCACCAGACTTTGAGCTGCCTAACCACCGCGGAGACATCATTGCGTTCCACGCGGATCGCGATGGCGCCAAGACTGCTTTGCTTTTCTACCGATCAGTCGTTTGGTGACCGCCGTGCCTCACGCAGCTGGTCGAGCTGCACAATAGTTACGGCGAATTGAGCGCCGCAGGCATCAAGTTGTACGCAGTCAGTTACGACGACCCTGAGGCCCTGAGCGCCTACGTCGACGCGTCAGGTGTTGAATTCCCGCTCCTATCTGACATTAATTCTGATGTCATCAGGCGCTACGACGTGCTGAACACGATCGTGCAACCCGAAGAAGCCCCGTTCTACGGCATTCCTTTCCCAGGATTCTTCCTCTTGAACGAAGAGGGCATCATCGTCGACAAACTCTTTAACCGACACCTAGCCCACCGCGAGGGCATTGAAGCGATTCTCGACAGCTTCGCTGGACGCATCGCTCCAAGTGACAACGAACCCACCGCTTCGATCGCTGAGAGCGACGGCATTCGCGTCAGCGCATTCCTTCGCGGCGGAGGTGGGATTCTACGCGTCGGGCCCCGACGCCGGCTAGTCGTGCGAATTGACATACCGGAAGGTCTCCACATTTACGACGAACCGGTGCCCACCGGTATGACCTCCACGACGATCACAATTGACGGACCCGACGGATTCCGTCACGAACCCGCCGAAAAGCCACCAACATATGGATTTGATCTGCCGGGAGTTAACGAACCGCTGCAGGTCTGGGACGGTACCGCAGACTTCGTGTTCCCCGTTTACGCCGCCAGCACCCTTGGTCGAGCGGTCGAAGAAGGCGTTGCATCCATCGGAGTTGAAATCACCGTCCGCTACCAGGCATGCGACGAAGCACAATGTTTCATTCCCCGAACGCAAACCTTGCACCTCGAGGTGCCGATCGGTCTAGGGGCTATGCCGAACCTTGGGGAGATGCATGGCATCACCGGCCAAACAGTAGAGATGGACTCCATGGCCCATATGAAAAGGCTG
>DKNM01000078.1:4619-6787 GCA_002470695.1 Candidatus Neomicrothrix sp. UBA7388 | reverse complement strand
CCCGTGCATCATGGACGGAATTCAAACCGAGCTCAAGGGCAATAGCGATGCATACTTCATTGAAGGTTCTGACTTCAGTCAGTTCGATGCTGAAGCTCAGTCCTGGAACATCATTGGTGAAGTTGTAGACGCTAATGGTGGCACCCCGAACTGCCGCTGGGATAAAGCAAACGGCGGTTGTCGTTAAGCTGCCCTAGAAAACTTGTGGAAACCTAGTTTCCCAAAAGTAGTTAAAGAAGGTCCGCCGGAGAAAATTTCGGCGGGCCTTCGCCCTTTTGAGCCAAAATAGACTTTAAGGGGGGCCGCTCCACTGAATCAGGTGCTGGAGCGACCCCCCGGCAGTCCTTCGAGGGGGGCTCCAAGGACAGCGACAGAAACCTAAAGGCAAGTCCGGCGATTTCCTATCTTGTGGAACACGGTTCACACAGAGTTCATTTTTGACGAACGTTAGGTTGGAGCGAGGAGTCCTTCCCGAAGAACCTTGTCGTTCTCTAGGCACGGTTGGTTATTAAGGGAGTCCAGACTTCCTCGAGCATTCCACCAACGATTTAAAACCTGAAAATCGCTAATTACCCGCTACTCTAAGAGAACCTTGGCGCGCGGCATGTCAGTCCCTCTATCGAGCTTGCCGAGAGCAAGGATTCTCTCAGTTGTCTCCCTCATTTTCCGGTCTCGGGGTTCCCGATTCACTTACGCGCGTACTAGCTCGGCAGGCCATAGATACACCATTTGACGTTCAGGTTGCAGCGATACCAGATGCTTTGGCTGGCAGAGATATCTGCGCTCGGGCGCCGACTGGTTCCGGTAAAACCATTGCCTTCGGTATTCCCATAATCGTTCGAACTGTTGGATCGATGCCGAAGGCTCCAACGGCGCTTGTATTGGCGCCAACTAGAGAACTGGCGGAACAGATTGCAGAGGAACTGCGACCTCTAGCAAAAGCGCATGATCTCTGGATCATGCCTGCGTACGGGGGCACAAACATCAATCGACAGATTGATCGACTGAAAAAAGGGGTCGATATTATGGTCGCTTGCCCTGGGCGCCTCCAGGATCTGCTCGATCGCCGCGCGTTGACCCTTGAATCAGTTCGAACGGTAGTCATTGACGAAGCCGATCGAATGGCGGATATGGGTTTTCTGCCGGACGTAAGAAAAATCTTGGACCAAACTCCGACCGACCGACAAACGCTACTGTTTTCTGCGACCTTAGATAAAGATATTGCCGAACTGACCCGGAACTATCAATCGAACCCAGTGCGCCACGAAGTAGGGCCGGCGAAGCCTGACATCAAGCGGTTACAGCACCACTTCTGGTTAGTTGACCGAAGTCAAAGAGTCGAAGTTGCTAGCAACCTCATACGACGACAAGGGAAAACAGTCGTTTTTACACGCACTCGACATGGAGCGGACCGTGCCGCTAAGCAGCTTGCTCGCGAGGGTCTGGAGGCAGCTGTAATTCACGGTGCGCGCTCGCAAAGTCAACGAGATCGTGCCCTGCGGCATTTCACTGAAGGTGAAGCACTTGTTCTGGTTGCGACAGACGTAGCTGCTCGTGGCATACACATTGACGATGTCGAGTGTGTCCTTCACTTCGACCCCCCGGAAGACGGAAAGGCTTATGTCCACCGCAGCGGAAGAACCGCTCGGGCGGGCGCAAGCGGAACTGTCGTGTGTTTCGTAGACAAATCGCAACGCAAGGCAGTCAAACATTTACAAAGAGAAATAGGTCTTGAATTGCCGGTAGTTGAACCGGACCTCGATGGCCTCGGCGGCAGTCGACCCCAGAGCGAAAATCGCGGCTCTCTTCCGGCTCGAGCAAAGTCGACAAAACAAGGACAGGACTCAAATCGGAACAGAACGGCAAGAAAGCCTGGATCTCCTAGTGGTAAGCAAAGCTCTAATCGAAAAAAAACCGGGGGCAAAGGAAAATCCGCTAGTGGAGGTCGAGGCCCTGGTAACGGGCAGAAGAGTCAAGGCAGTAGAGCGGGCAACGGCCCAAACCGCGGCAAAAGTGGCCAACGGAACCCTAAAGGGAAATCCAGTGGCAGCGGACGGGGGAGAGGACGTGGAGGAGCGTCCCAGACTCCGAAACGTGGTGCCGGCAGGCCACAGTCGTCGAACAAGTCAAATCGCAACAAAGGCGGAAGTGGTCGGAGACGCTAATTA
>DKNM01000078.1:3744-4216 GCA_002470695.1 Candidatus Neomicrothrix sp. UBA7388 | reverse complement strand
AGTAAGAACGCCAAATGATCGTTTCAACGGAATCCCTGACTGGCCGTATGAGGCTCGCTATGTGAACATCGGCGACGATCTACGAGTGCACTACGTAGACGAAGGAACAGGTCCTGTCGTTCTCCTCCTGCACGGCGAACCGACGTGGGGGTATTTGTACCGAAAGATGATTCCGGGCCTTGTCGAGGCCGGATGCCGCGTAGTGGTTCCTGACCTCGTTGGGTTTGGTAAATCTGATAAGCCGACATCACGCGACGACTACACCTACGGTCGCCATCTTCGTTGGTTAAGCCAGACAATTGAGGAGATCGACGCAATTTCGCCGCTGCCGCCAATCACCATGTTTTGTCAAGACTGGGGAGGGTTATTAGGTCTGTGTCACGTTGCCCAACACCCGGCAATGTATAGAGGAGTTGTCGCCTCGAATACTGGTGTCCCATTAGGGCGAGACATTCATATGAGTGAAGACGAC
>DKNM01000078.1:3128-3661 GCA_002470695.1 Candidatus Neomicrothrix sp. UBA7388 | reverse complement strand
ATCTGATAAGCCGACATCACGCGATGACTACACCTACGGTCGTCATCTTCGTTGGTTAAGTCAGACAATTGAGGAGATCGACGTAATTTCGCCGCTGCCGCCAATCACCATGTTTTGTCAAGATTGGGGAGGGTTATTAGGTCTGTGTCACGTTGCCCAACACCCGGCAATGTATAGAGGAGTTGTTGCCTCGAATACGGGTGTCCCGTTAGGGCGTGACATCCATATGAGTGAAGACGACCCCTTTGCCATTTGGCGCCGCTTCTCTCAAGATCTGCACCCCTTTAAGGCCTCAGAATGTGTGGCGAGTGACACATCGCCGCTTCCGTCCGCTCCGGGCTTTCATTTGTCTGAAGAAGAAAAGCGTGCATACGACGCGCCATTTGTCGATGAAGCTTTCGCTGCCGGAGCGCGACAGTTCCCCCTGCTCGTCCCTACTTCTGCTGTCCATCCCAGCGCTCCTTTGTGTCGAGATATTTGGTCTCATTTATCTAAATGCGAGGTGCCCATCGCAACGAGCTTCGGAGATAACG
>DKNM01000078.1:2253-3097 GCA_002470695.1 Candidatus Neomicrothrix sp. UBA7388 | reverse complement strand
TATGAGTGAAGACGACCCCTTTGCGATTTGGCGCCGCTTCTCTCAAGATCTGCATCCGTTTAGGGCCTCAGAATGTGTGGGGGGTGATGCATCGCCGCTTCCGTCCGCTCCGGGCTTTCACTTATCTGAAGAAGAAAAGCGTGCATACGACGCGCCATTTGTCGATGAAGCTTTTGCTGCCGGAGCGCGACAGTTTCCCCTCCTCGTGCCTACTTCTGCTGTCCATCCAAGCGCTCCTTTGTGTCGAGATATTTGGTCTCATTTATCTAAATGTGAGGTGCCCGTCGCAACGAGCTTCGGAGATAACGACCCGGTTACAGGGCCACTACAGGGGCTTCTTTCTGCAGCCATTCCTGGCGCAGCAAACCAACCTCACACGATTATCAATGAAGCCGGGCATTTCATCCAGGAGCATCAGCCTGAGAAATGCGTCGACGCCATATTGGCTCTCCTTGACCGCACCGGATAATCAAACATCTGACCCAGAAATATCGTGACCCAGAATCCGAACATCTCTGCAACTAGCTACTTGTTACTTGGGTCATAAGTAGTAACGTCCGGCTGGACCCCCGCGAAAGAAGACACAACCGTGATTGAAACCACAGGAAATACAAGCATTGATATTGACGCCTCTCCTGACGTTGTCTATTCAATCTTGACGGATCTCTCAAGGATCAGCGAGCTGAGTCCCGAGTGCTATAAAGCCGAGTGGGAGGGAGACTCTCAAGGAGCTGCCGTCGGCGCAAAATTTCGGGGATACAACGACAACAATGGGATGAAGTGGGATCAAGCGTGCATCGTTGTTGCTGCAACTCCTGGCAAAGAATGGGCTTTCGAAGTTCCT
>DKNM01000078.1:530-1859 GCA_002470695.1 Candidatus Neomicrothrix sp. UBA7388 | reverse complement strand
GAAAGCTTCGACTCACCGCTCCTAGACGGGGAGTTCTTTCAAAAGGTTAATCGCCACAAAATACTGCTCGATAACATCGCCCGGACTTTGGCGAACCTAAAATCCATAGCGGAGGCATAAATTCAGCGGGAACGTCGGTCGTTGGCTTGTTCTTATGATCCCAGATGAAGTGCATAGCCAGCACAAAGCAGCTCCGAGCGTCTACCGAGTAACGCCTCATGACCTAGCTACCTCGGGAAATTTAGCCAAACGACGCAGCAGTCATCTCATTTTCTTATCTACTGCTCTTGGAACGTTCCTTGTTACGGCGAATGTCTCGACAATGAATGTTGCTTTTCCCGACCTAGAACAAACCTTCCTAAACACCAGTAGGGGTGCCCTTACATGGGTACTTAACGCCTACACGATTTCCTTCGCTGCGCTTTTGATTCCTGCCGGCCGGCTAGCGGATCGCTTTGGTCGGCGTCGCGTTTTTATGCTGGGTTTGGCTGTGTTTGCGGCATCATCGTTGTTAGTTGGTGCCGCACCCAACTTCCTAATCGTAGTTACTGCAAGAGTTGCGCAAGGCGTAGGGGGTGCGCTGTTGACACCAGCTTCGTTGGGGTTGTTGTTGGCCGGGACCCCTGACTCGATGCGGATGGCAACGGTCGCGAAATGGGGTTCCTTAACAGCTTTGGGGGTTGCGACCGGCCCGGCTGTCGGCTCACTTATTGTTGATTCGTATGGTTGGCGATGGGCGTTCCTGGTCCTGCCGCCATTTTGTCTTCTTGCGTATGTGAGCGGTAAATCGGCACTGCCAGCAAACGCTCCAAATGATAAAGCGCCGTTCCCAGACCTTGTTGGCGCCGTGTTGCTGGCAATCGCCATGGCACTGCTCGCTTTCGCCATAGTTCAAGTTGGGCCTTGGGGTTGGACTTCCTCCGGGGTGATTGGCTCGACAATCTTGTCGGTTCTGCTTCTTGGAATTACGTTCTTGAAAGGTCTTAGTCACACAGCGCCGGCACTACCAACAAACTTGTTTCGCCTTCGGTCACTTAATATGGCTAATCTTGCTACAGGGCTGCAGGCAGCCGGACTTTCGGCGTCCTTACTTATCAATATTTTGTGGCTTACCGAAGGTTGGGGTTATTCAATACGCGTTGCGGGTCTTGCCACCGCTCCTCTTCCTATATTTGTCGCATGTGTTTCCCCCTTGGTTGGCAAACTTGGCGCTCGATATGGTGTAAGAGTCATCGCTGTGCCCGGTTCATTTGCCTGGGGGGCCGGCGTCTTAATGTACGCATTATTCGTAACCGAAACCCCCAACTACTGGGGCCTTTGGTTGCCGGC
>DKNM01000078.1:0-147 GCA_002470695.1 Candidatus Neomicrothrix sp. UBA7388 | reverse complement strand
GCAGCAGTGAGCGAAGTGCCGCCTGAAGATTTTGCTGTTGGAGGATCTCTCAATCAAGTCGGCCGGCAATTTGGAGCCACAATCGGCGTCGCTGCTTTAGTAACCCTTATCGGATCTGGCAGCGACATCGAACTATTTCATGCGGCT
>DKNM01000064.1 GCA_002470695.1 Candidatus Neomicrothrix sp. UBA7388 | reverse complement strand
AGTACGGCTACAACATCTTCGTCGCTTTCAAATGAACTCATCCAGATTTCAATAATTTCTGTTAGCGCGTCTCTATTTTCCAGTCTCGTACGATTGTTTAAGAAGCGTGGATCGTCACCAAGGTTGGGTTGCCCTAGAGCTGCCCAAAGATTAACTATCTGATTCTCCAGTGCGAAAACTACGATCCACCCTTTAGGGCCCTTGAAAATTCCGGCTGGGCTAGCCGGTGCGTAATGACGACCAGTTCTCATTCCTGTAACTTCCCCGTCAGAAAGCGAAGGACCAGAAACTGCTGACTCCTGCGTGTGGTACATCGCGTCGATCATTCCAATATCAAGATGGGAACCTTCTCCGGTGCGGTCGCGGCGATATAGGGCGTATCCCAGGGCAGCAAATGCATGAACTCCTGTAGTAGTGTCTGCTATCCCAGCGCCTATCAGCATCGGCGGCCCATCAGGCTCGCCCGTCATGTGCATCAGACCCGAGTAGGCCTGAGCAATGAAATCGAAAGCTGTCTTCTCAGACAGAGGGCCAGTCTGGCCGAATCCAGATATCGAAGCCATTATGACTCGGGGGTTTAATTCTCGAAGACGCTGGTAACCGAGACCTCGGCGATCCATTACTCCTGGACTGTAATTTTCGACAACGATGTCGACTTTGGGAATCAAATCTTCAATTAGAGAAATACCCTCAGGTTTGGTGAGGTCCACCGAAAGACTACGTTTGCCTCTATTTTGTTGAACGTGATAAGCGGAACGCCCATTTTTTCTGGGTGGGCTCGGTCGCACAGGATCGCCATAAGGCGGGTATTCGACCTTTACAACATCTGCCCCCATCTCTACGAGCAGCCTGGTACAAGAAGGCCCAGCAAGATATTGAGTGAAATCTAGAACTGTTATGCCTTCAAGGTATGGGGTAATTCCGGGTTGATGTGCTTCGTCGTTTTCATCCACCTTTTGAGCGTAGAGGCCACAGCATCGCTGATGTAAGGAAACCCTGTAAATCGGTTGTTGTATTACGCCTTTTCCGGCTCATTATCTTTATTCTGGAGAGAGTGGCACCAAACAATCCAAGGCTGCTTGTCCTAAGCGTCGCTTTCCTGCTGGCCGTTGCGGCTCTCATCCAGACCATTGGCGGTGACGACTCCGCTAATCCCCCAGATTCGAAGGCCGTATCATCCTCTTCATCTGAAGGCACTTACGAGGCGAGTTCTGTCACTGAGTCTGGATTGGATGCATTAAAGACGGCCTCTTCCACAACGGTCGCACCGATTCTTCCGAAATCTCCTACAACTACTTCCGTTCTACATCCGGTGACCTCAATCTCAATTGGGAACGGCGCACTGAGAATCAGTGGCCACGGAAGTGACGTCGTGAGTGTTGGTGATGAGTGGATGAGTTATCGGACAGCGATCTACAGGGGTACTGACTCAGATTCAGAGCTGCTGATCGAGCTAAGAGAGGAAGAGACCGTGATCGCCACGTTCGGGTATTCAAATGCTGCAGCTGACCGCTCGGACATCGGCAATTGGACGATTCAAGGGATCCGTTGGCTCGAGGACATTACCCAAGGAGTGGAGGAAATCGCAGTCACAACTTCGTCTGGTTGGGAAATTGATCTTCTACCGGAGAGCTTTCTCTGGAATCAACAGATAGAAACCGGTAACTCGCCTAGGGCAGACGATCGATTTTTGTTCTCTTCGCAAGGCCTTAACTTCGTTGGCCTGGGCCATGAGGGTACAGGCGACTTCATGATCTATAACGCTTGCGAGGGGCCTTGCAACGAAGAAAAGACTGTCTGGTCGATCGAATTGCACTCCGACTGCCGTGCGAATTCGCCCGACTTGTTCGTCAGGTCGGCTGGGAGTCCTTTCTTTGAGCTGATCTCGTATCAAGACCCCCGAGTTACCTCAACCCGTGCGACGGTCGAGATCGCTTTAGATAACTATGACTGGCTTCAAGTACTAACGCCATGCCAATGGGGCGCTACTTATTCGTAATTTGCTCGGAACGCCTGCAGCAGAGCTACTTATAACGGTAGGTAATTCGCCCTCGAGTCAGGTCGTACGCAGACACTTCTACCTGAACACGATCGCCAGGAAGTATACGAATGTGATGCTTGCGCATCTTGCCGCTTAGGTGACCAAGAACCTCGTGGCCGTTATCCAACTCAATTCGGAAATGCCCTCCTTTGAGTGCTTCGACCGTTTTACCTTCGAGCAGAATGGCGTCATCCTTCTGTTTCGGCAAACCAATTTCCCTTCGTTAGCTTGTCCCAGAGTCTACCCGAGCAAACTCGCGACCTTAGAAATGAGCACGATCCTTCGAATCGAACTATTTTAAGAACTGTTCCACACAGGGGGATCCAAATGTCTTACGACCTTAAAATTACGGGCGGCACAATCGTTGATGGCACCGGCGCAGCACGCTACTCCGGTGACGTCGGCATAAAGGATGGCCGCATAGTCGCCTTGGGCAACGCCCTATCTGACGCCGACAGGACTATTGATGCCGCCGGACGGATTGTTGCTCCGGGTTTCGTTGATATTCATACTCATTACGACGCTCAGGTTTTGTGGGATCCTCTCGTAAGTTGTTCGCCTTGGCACGGCGTCACGACCATTGTCATGGGCAACTGCGGCTTCTCGGTTTCTCCAACACGTCCCGAGCACCGCGATCTAATCATGCGAACTCTTGAAAACGTAGAGGGCATGAGCGTTGAAGCCTTACGCGCCGGCTTAGGAGACTGGGGTTTCGAAACCTTCCCTCAGTACCTCGATGCTCTTGACAGTAATGGTTGCGCCGTAAATATGGCCGCGATGATCGGCCACACCGCCCTGCGAATGTACGTAATGGGTGAAGAGGCGACGGAACGCGAGGCGACAGATGATGAAATCGCTCAGCAAAGGCGCCTAGTTACCGAAGCTCTAGAAGCCGGAGCTCTCGGTTTCGCAACAAGTCGTGCAAACACTCACGTTGGTTACGAGGGAAGGCCCGTACCAAGCCGACTTGCAACACCAGAAGAAATAATCGAGATAGCCCAAGCGCTAGGAGACGTGGGCGGCATTATGCAAGCGACTCAAGGCAGGGGGCTGAGCCATGAAGAGTTCGCTCGCGTAGCCGAGAGCACTGGCGCCAACGTAAGTTGGACAGCCCTTCTAGCTAGCGCCGTGGGACCGGGGAGCCATCTTAAAGACGTAGAGAAAGCTCACGAGCTTGCAGCGCGAGGAGTGCCTGTTTTCCCGCAGGTAGCGGTGCAACCCGTTCAATTCGAGATGAGTTGGAAAGCTCCGTTCATCTATGAAGGCATGCGGCTCTTTGAGCCTGTAGCGAAGAGTGACCACGAAGGCAGGAAGGCTTTTTACGCAGATGCCGACTGGCGAGAAAAGTTTAAGGAGAAGGCTGGCAATGGCGGCAAGGTTGGTGATCGGTGGTCACGAACCGAAATAACGTGGTTCCCACCTGATCCATCGATGGAGGGCCGCAATGTTCAAGAATTCGCCGATGAAGCCGGGCAAGACCCGATTGACCTAATGCTCGATATGGCGCTCGACGCAGACCTGGACATGCGCATCCTGCAGGATGTTCTCAATCACGACCGAGATGAAATTGATGAGCTCCTTCACGACCCAACCACCGTGATCGGTCTTTCAGACGCCGGTGCTCATGCAAGCCAGCTGTGCGACGCCAAATATTCGACTGAGTTTCTGTCGACTTTTGTGCGAGAACGAAAAAGCTTCGAAATCGAAGAAGCAGTGCACATGCTTACCCAACGTCCAGCACAAATTTTCGGTATCGAAGATCGAGGAACGCTTAATGAGGGCGGTTGGGCAGACGTGGTGGTTTTTGATTTAGAAAACGTCGGGCACGAGGGTAAGCGTCGGGTATACGACCTGCCGGCAGGTGCAGATCGCCTGATATCGGACGCAAAGGGTATCGATGCTGTCGTCGTTAACGGAACCGTAATCCGACAGGAGGGTCAAGACACCGTATCGCCCGACTCCGCCCTACCTGGAAAGCTCCTCCGGAAAGGAAAAGCTAGCTAATGCCAATTGATCCGGATCGAGAATTCTGGAAGCCCGGGATGGAGTGGGCCAAAGCAGTTGAAGACATCGCCTACGTGAAAGCCTTAGCCGACGAAATGGGTGGGGCTGATCGTGTGCAGCGACAGCACGAGGCTGGTCGGTACACGGTTCGTGAACGGATGGAGAAGTTCTGTGATCCCGGATCATTTCTCGAAATGGGACACCTTGTTGGAGCGGCTGACTACGACTCCGAGGGGAACCTGACCAGCTTCTCACCTGGCGGATACGTAATGGGGTTAGGCGAAATCTCCGGTCGACCCGTATCTGTCGGTGGAGACGATTTCACGCTGTCTGGTGGGAGTCCACACGACGTCTTTAAGATTCCACATCATTTCGCTCAACCCCTCGCGTTGACCTACGGGATTCCGTACGTTCAGCTAAGAGAAGGCGTCGGTCACTCATCCAAACAGGACGAGCAAGACGGCCACATGGGTCTCCCTCAGGGAGACCTGTGGTACGAAGGTGTTGAATTGCTTCGCAACGTCCCCGTAGCTAGTGCGATTCTGGGATCAGTCGCCGGGTGGCCAGCCGCTGCAGCTCTCCTGTCGCACTTCACTGTGATGGTGAAAGAAAAGTCCCAAATTTTTCCGTCCGGACCACCGGTTGTGGAAAGAGCGATCGGCGAGAAACTCTCCAAAGAGGAACTCGGCGGGTGGCGCATGCACGTGGTAGAGAGCGGCCAGATAGACAACGTTGCAGAAGACGAGGATGATGCCTTTCAACAAATCAAAGAATTTCTCTCGTATTTGCCAAATACTGTTCGAGAGGTTGCGCCACGCGTTGAAACCGGAGATGACCCTGAGCGCCGTCCACAGGAACTATTGGATTTCGTGCCAACCAATCGCCGCCAGGGGTACAACGCTCGCTCTTTAATCCAACACGTGGTTGACAATGGCGAATTCTTTGAGATGCGCAAGCTTTACGCAAGCGGTCTCATCACAGGCTTTGCTCGCTTGGACGGTTGGTCAGTCGGAGTTATCGGAAGCGACCCCCTCAGTAAAGCAGGCGCAATGGACGGCAACGCTGCTGACAAGTACACGCACTTCGTTGATTTATGCGACACGTTCAACCTTCCCCTATTAATTTTCCTGGATATGCCTGGCTTTATGCTGGGGTCACACGCAGAACAAATTGCCACCATGAGAAGGGGCGCCCGGGCACTTATTGCCTCAGCTGAATGTCAAGTTCCCAAAATTGAATTCATGGTTCGCAAGAGTTACGGCGTTGCCGCCGATGCCCCTAATTCGATAGGACTTCCAAATAGTCTGAACTTAAGGTTTGGTTGGCCCTCAGGGGAATGGGGTGGGATACCAATCGAGGGAGGAGTGGCTGCCGCTTACCGACGCGAAATCGAAGCTGCCGAAGACCCTGAAGCGCATCGACTGGCGATCGAGGAACGATTACTCCGGCTTCGGTCTCCATTTCGTGCTGCCCATCGGGGCGATGTCATAGACCTCATCGACCCGAGGGAGACCAGATCGTTAGCGTGCAGGTTTGTGAATCTGGCTCAACCTAAACTTCGAGAACTAGCTCAAAGAAATAAAAGTGCAGTGCGGCCATGATCGCCTAAAAACAGACTTTTAAATATCCGCAGCAGTATCAGACTTATCCTTTGGCGATACAGAACACTGAGCCGCTAAGGGCTTTGGCTGGTCAAACTTCGATAAATTTGACTGTCTTATATGGCTTTCATTTGCCGTAGCTATGCTCGGGGCGGCTTAACGTGGCAAATTAATAACATGATCGATTTGAGATCTGACACCGTTTCTCAGCCGACCGAAGCGATGCGTCAGGTAATAGCTAATGCGAAGGTAGGCGACGATGTTTTCCGAGATGACCCCAGCGTTTTGGGACTCGAGGAGTACGCTGCGCACCTCTTAGGCAAGGAGGCTGCCGTATTCGTTTCATCAGGCACACAGTCCAATCTCTGCGCACTAATGGCGCACTGTCAACGCGGCGATGAATACCTCGTCGGGGATCGCGCCCACACTTATATGTATGAAGGGGGAGGCGCGGCAGTTCTTGGAAGCATTCAACCCCAGACCGTTCCGATGTCTGCCACCGGGATGTTGGATCTCAAGGCAGCAGAATCTTCAATTAAGCCTGATGATGCCCACTTTGCTCGAACACGTTTGCTTTGCATCGAGAACACAACTGATGGAAAAGTCATTGGCCTAACTGAGCTAAGCGAGGGAGAGAAGGTAGCTCGACAACACAATTTGGGCTACCACCTTGATGGAGCGCGACTTTGGAACGCCGCAGTGGCTTTACGCGTCGCACCTTCGGCGATAGCCGAGCCTTTCGATACGGTTTCAGTGTGTCTATCTAAAGGACTCGGCGCGCCAGTTGGCTCCATTCTCGTCGGACCTACCAGCTTGATTGCAGAAGCCAGAAAATGGAGAAAGATGCTGGGGGGCGCGATGCGTCAGGTAGGCCTGATCGCAGCTGCGGGTATGCACGCGCTAGAAAACCATATCGATCGCCTAGCGATCGACCATGAAAATGCGAGGCTCCTCGCCGAAGGATTAGCAACAGTCGAAGGCGTCAGCGTGGACGCACAAAACACGAATATGGTCTTTGTTACGGTGCCCCAAGGTTCAGACAACTTAGAGGAACGATTAGCAAAACATGGGATCAATACTCGTTGGGCCGGCAATCACAGCCGCATGGTTTTACACCTCGGCATCGATAAGGAAGACATCGCTACCGTGGTGACTGCAGTAAACCTCGAATTGAATAGTTAATCAGCTATTAGCTCCCCAGCAGATTCAGTGACGTATTCCTCAAGAAGAGCTTCGCGAGTCATCTGGTAGAAATCAACGTTTCGCCAAGGCGAGTTGACAACGATTCTGCCCCTCTCGTTTCGGTAATACGACGTCATGCCCGGATGGGTCCAAACCATTTTTTCATGGGCGTTATCGACGTCTTCGTTATACCCATCGTGAACATCCTGACGGATTTCAACAGCCCCAACATTTTGGTCGAGCATCTTTTGGATTACATCCATTATGTATCGAACCTGCATTTCGACTACGAAAATGAGGCTTCCGCCATGACCTGGCTGGAGATTGGGGCCATAAAGGGTAAAAAAGTTAGGAAAGTCAGGGATAACGGTACCCAAATAGGCTTTCGCATTGTCATCTTCCCACCTCTCACTGAGCGACGCTCCAGAGCGCCCTATGGCTTCGTAGGTGGTTATGAAGTTCAAAACGTCGAAGCCAGTCGCCAACAGCAAAGTATCTGCTTCATATTCGACACCATCTCTTGTGCGCAGCGAATTACCCGCTATTTCGGCGACATGCTCATCAACTAATTCGACTTTCGGGTTGCGGAGCATCCTGTACCAGCCATTATCCATGAGCATCCGTTTACCGAAAGGCGGATAGGTGGGTAGCACACGATCGAGAAGTTCGTCAGCCTTATCACCGAGCTCAGCTATCACATAGTCCGTGAAGTAAGCCCTGTGCGCATCATTTTGAGCATTTAGCGATCGGTCAGGATGCTCCCAGGCCGGATCTTTTTGAAGCGCCGTATGAATCCTGTCGTTAAAGGTCCAGCCCAATCGGACGCGATACCAGTTTCGATACAACGGAACCTCCTTCAAAAGGAAGCGAAGCGGATCAGGTACCTCCTTTCGAAATTGCTCGAACGGAGCTGCCCAGTGCACGGATTTTTGGAAAATAGTAAGCGAAGCTACATCGTCTTGAATTTCAGGCGCAATCTGCATACAGCTGGCGCCGTTGCCAATGATGGCGACGTGCTTGCCGGTGAGGTCGGCACTTTCAGGCCACCGAGCTGTGTGCCACTTTTCGCCCTCCCACTTGTCAAGACCTTCTATTTGCGGCATGACCGGCGGGTTGAATATCCCTGCGGCGCTGATCACTACGTTGGCTTCCACGTGTTCTTTCGATCCATCGGCGAGCTGCAAAGTCGCTAGCCAAGTTTGGGAAGTTGCTTGGTACTCAATGCGCTCGACGTTCGTTTCGAAATGGATGGAATCACGCACGTCAAATTGATCGCAAACCTCCTCAAGGTACCCATGTAACTCATCTCGTAGGCAGAAATACTTTTCCCAGTCATGAGGTGCAAAGGAGTAGGAATAGAGATGGTTAGGAGTATCCACGCCTGCACCCGGGTACCTATTCTCCCACCAAACACCTCCAACTGTTTTATTCCGCTCGACTACCTGGAAGTCGATACCAAGCATCTGCAAATTAATCGCAGCACACAACCCTGAAACTCCCGCACCGATGACCAGAACCTTGAAGCCGGCTGGTGTCGTAACTTTCTCATGATCCAGAAATTTGACTTGACCCAACTGAGCAGCCGTAAATTGACCATATTCAGAAGGGACCGGCTCAGCCATTGAGACGCTGAGCATGCGCACTATGAGGTCTTCATCGGGTTCCGGTAACGCTACTGGCCGACCGTTTCGCCATGAAAGGATGGCTTCAAGTGCTGCCTCCCGCACTTCTTTTTGGTGCCGTTCCTCCAGACCGCCAGAGTCATTGTCACCAAGGCCAGCTTGACGTTTCGGCATGTATGGTTCTTCCAACCAGTGGAGCTCTCCCGTCAGTTGAACCAGAACCATTAGCAATGTTGGTATGTTCGCAACCTCAATTGCGTCAGCAAATACTTGGTCTTCGGGCGTTTCAGTCATATTCAAATACCTAGGTTTCGTAGGTCGTAACAACTTAAGATATCGCTTACGTGCGTGAGCATGCAGGCCTCTTCGCTTTCTTAGATGCAATTTACTCAAGGGTATTTCTCGGCCCTTTTCAAACAAAGAAGTTCGCTGACTAGACGGTCACATTTCAAAGCTGCGGCGACCCGATAAGCCCATTTGAACTAGGTCTTGCTTTTCGGCCGAATTAGCAGCAACAAAGAATCTCTGTGAGAGACTCGCCTCATGACCGATCCGGTATTTAAGTCTGTCTCATTCATCGGGCTCGGAGCGATGGGTGCTCCAATGTGCGCAAATCTGAGCCTGAAGTCCCCTGTCCCGGTAATGGCGTACGACCTGAAGTCGGCCGCTGTCGAGGCCGCCGTCACCAAAGGCGCGCATGCCGTTCAAAGTATCGAGCAGGCAACCGAAGCGGATTTGGTCTTTATTTGCGTACCAGGAGAGCAGGAGATGTTATCTGTCTGTCTCGGCGAGGAAGGCATCGTCAATTCAGTACGAGAAGGCCAGGTTATCGTTGACTGCACTACTACTACTGTGAGTGCAAGCCGCGCTGTTGCATCTGCTCTGAAAGCTAAAGGCGCGAGCTTTGCTGATGCTCCCGTTGCGCGAGGCGTGCCGAATGCCATAGCCGGAACCTTGTCGGTTACCGTTGGCGGAGACGAGGAAATCTTCAGCCGCATCGAGCCTTGGTTGAGGCATATGGCCACCGATGTTGCATACTGTGGACCTGTCGGAACCGGAACCGTAATGAAACTAATGAACAACATGGTTTTATTCGAAAATGTGTCGGCCTTAGCAGAGGCAATGGCCGTAGCAACTCGCGCTGGTGTTGACCGAGAGCGTGTTTTCGAGCTTTTAGGCCAGGGCTCCGCAGACAGTTTTGCTTTACGGCGTCACGGAACCTTTATGACCAGCGGTGAGTACCCAACGGACCAATTCCCCATTAGTTATTCGGTTAAGGACCTCGACTACGCGCTTGCGCTCGCCCAGGATGTAGGTGTCGAAACGGAGGGAGCTAGGTTAACCAGAGACCGCTTCCAACGAATAGTCGATCAAGGCATGGGCCACCTCTATTCACCCGTCGTTTACGAATTGTTCAACAACTCATGAAAGAGATAAACAGTGATCTGATTGAGCGAGCAGTCAGTTTGGCCGACGAACACTTGTTTCCAAATGCTCTCGAGACCGATCGAGCCGGCGAAGTTCCCAGTCAACAGCTCGACCTCCTCCGGGAGTCAGAGCTATACGGAATATTTTCTCCTGTCGAGTTAGGTGGCCTTGACGCGTCACCGAAGACTCAGTGGGCAATTATCGAAGCTTTGTCGGGAGGGTGCCTCACGACAAGTTTCGTTTGGGCTCAACACGCGGGGCCGAGCAAAGCAGCGGCGGAGACTACAGGCCCAATGAGGGAAAGGTGGGGCCGTGCTCTAGCCACGGGGGAAGCAAGAGGCGGAGTGGCGTTTGCGCATTTGAATCGCCCAGGTGCCCCAATGCTGCTAGCGGAGCCCGATGGTGATAATTGGCTTCTCTCCGGCTCAGCACCGTTTGTGACGGGTTGGGGACATATTGATGTTGTTCTAACAGCAGCGCGTTACGAAGATCTGATTATTTGGGCGATGATCGATGCTAGGGAAAGCGAGAGCCTATCAAGTAAGCGTCTATCGCTCGCCGCAGTGGACTCGGCGACAACAGCAGAACTTACCTTTACGCGACACTATGTCCCAGAAGCGACTGTGACGGCCATCGAAACTTTTGAGAGCTGGGCGGAGCGCTACAAGACAGGCCTTAGAGCCAATGGCTCCAATCCACTTGGAGTGGCTGCCCGTTCAATTCGCCTTCTAGGGTCCAGCCCTTTCGAAGAACAACTAGTCGAAGCCCGAGAGCACCTCGACTCCGCCACGAGCGAAGAGTTGCCACTAGCGCGTGCTGTTGTAGGAGAACTCTGTGTTCGTTCAGCAGCTGCACTTGTAGCGCAGGTGGGCGGTTCCGCTATGACGATCGAACAGCAAGCACAACGATTAGCCCGAGAAGCCCTGTTTCTTCTCGTCCAAGGGCAAACAATACAAATCAAGAAAAATCATTTGCAGCTCCTGACCAACAAGTGAGCCTTTCGCTTTCCCCTTGATTTCAGGCCCGTCAAGGTCCTGACACTATTTATTGAATCTAAGAATCCCGGCGGGCACTAGCCTCACCCCTATGAGTGAAATCAAAGAAGGCCAAGTATTCAGTGATTTAGTTCTCGTCACGGATGAGATGTCGCCACCTCATTTACCAAACAAAGTCCTTTCGACACCAGATATGGTGCGTTTGATAGAGGCCACCTGCCTATTAGGGGTACAAGCTCACCTTGAGGACGGCAAGACAACAGTCGGAATCCATATTTGCGTCAGCCACGCGGCGGCCGTGGCATCGGGCGAAGAAGTAAAAGTGGAAGCGCAAATATCAGAAATCGACCGCAAACGGCTCGTTTTTGATATTCGGGTTAGACACGGCGAAGTCTTAGTTTCCGAAGGAACACACCAACGTTTCATCGTCGGGTAAAAGTTAACGACCCACCGCAGAAGGCACCTAGGGTTCTATAACTATTTTACCAACAGACTTTCTGTCCATGAGGTTTCGTAAAGCGCCGGCCGCACCGTCCAAACCGTAGGTGGCTGAAATATGCGGTTTGAGATCCCCGTTAGCTACCCAACCAAGAAGATCTTCAGCGATCTCATTGGCCAATTTCGGGTCTCGCGATGTCATTGCGCCATAAAAGACTCCGACAATCTGGCAACTTTTAAGCAGGGTTAGATTCAGCGGTATAGCGGGTATACCTGCGGTAAAACCGATTACCAGAAATCGACCTTCCCAAGCGATAGCTCGCAGCGCTTGTTCGGCGTAATCACCGCCAACGACGTCGTAAATAACATTTACCCCTTCACCATTGGTGAGTTCTTTCGCTCTGTCTTTCAAGCTTTCTTCGGAGTAGTTAATGGTCTCATCAGCGCCGCGCTTCCTGCACAGGTCAAGTTTTTCTTCACTTGAGGCCGCTGCAATAACCCGTGCGCCCATAAGTTTTCCGATTTCAACCGCCGATAGGCCTACATGACCTCCAGCTCCGAGCACCAAAAGGGATTCCCCTGGTTGGAGATCGGCTCTTTCCTTTAAACCGTAATAAGTGGTTCCATGGGCGTACAACAAACCGGTCGACTCGGCAAAACCTACGCCGTCTGGAAGCTTTCGAACGGCATTTTCTTTCGCTACAGCAAATTCCGCGTAGCCACCCACGGCGCCAAGACCCGAGACAACGCGTTCTCCGACCTCGATCCCAGTAACATCCGCGCCAATGGCGGTAACAGTGCCCGCCACTTCTCCCCCGGGGATATATGGCAGATCAGCTTTGAACTGGTACTTATCCTCCAACATGAGAGTGTCGGGAAACGTAACTGGCGCAGCCTTAACTTCTATCAGCACCTCCCCTGGACCGGGTGTTGGATCAGCTACTTCATCTATAACTAAATCTTCGGGAGGACCAAACTGTTTACACAAGACTGCGCGCATGGCTACAACAATAGGTGATTATCTAGCCGCATGCGCTGGCGCCAGTATCCCCAAACAAAGGGTTGTTCGCGAGGGTCGTCTCGAATCACGCGTCGGGCGAAAGCGGAGATCCATACACCTCTGTTTCGAACCAGATTTGGAATTCTTCGTCACGAGTTATTTTCCAATGATCCCAGGTGGAACGACCTACCGGAGACAAGAAAGCTCCGAGTTTGATGAGTTGCATTCTCATGTCTACGTGGACTCGACCGACTAGTCCTTCTTTCCACGCATCGTATGTATCGAATAGGTCTATTAAGTCTGCGCCTAGAAGATTGAGCGCCCGAAAGTTTTCTTCGGCACTCAGCTCACCACTTGACCAGTCTTTGACGAGAAACTGACTGAAATTTGGATCTCGTGAAATAGCAAAGTACCGATCGTAGAGACGGTCGGTAAGCCCGTGCCCAAACTGTGTCCGACTGTGCTGAAGCGTCTGTCGGGCTTCCGCACCGATGAACACAATCGAAAGTGAAAGGATCACAGCTTCGACAATTTGCGCCCAGTTTGCTATCTGATCAAGTGTCATTCCCAAGTCCTTCGGGCCGAAATTTAGTTACGACTAACCCGCCGAACGACGTAACGCGAACCTAGGTCAATGAGAAGAAACAAAACCGCCCCAATAGCTAGCTCTAGCAGTCCCCCACCATTAGCCAAAATAAATAAAGCCACCAAGGCCGCTACAAGAGGACGAGTTAAGTAACGCACAACCTTAGTGAACCACGACATTCCCCCGAAGGCTGGGATGGCCCTATTGTTTAGGCATGGATACGACGCGTTTTCCCTTAGTGCCAGGAACTAGTCCCACGATGGTTACCAAAGCCGAAGGGGTTTGGTTACATACTTCAGAGGGGGCTCGATTTCTTGATGCTGGTGGCGGGGCGATAGTTACCAATATCGGGCACGGTCGGCCAGAGATCGCACAAGTGGCGGCGGAGGCGTTAAGTCGCCTCGATTACGTAGTTCCTGTCTTCGCAACTGAAGCAAGAGTTGCGCTAGTTGAGGAAGTCTCAGACAACTGGCTTCCCGATCCGTCATGGAGATGCGTGTTTGTCAGCGGCGGTTCAGAATCAGTGGACGCCGCTATCCGGGTAGCTCAGCTGCATCACGTTGCATCGGGACGACCGGAACGGTTCAAAGTTATTGGACGCGACATTTCCTATCACGGCGCAACGCTCGGCGCTTTGTCAGCAGGCACTCACGACAGGAGGAGAAAGGGACTTGAGAAGGCCTTAATTACGATGCCCAAAACGAGTCATTACGACCCTGAGCAGCTTGAGAAAGTAATCGAGATAGAGGGACCCGAAACAATTAGTGCCTTCATTGGCGAACCAGTTATCGGTGCAGCTGCAGGGGCCTATGTCCCGCCGCCCGACTATTGGCCGAGAATTGCAGAAATATGCGCTAAAAACGAGATTCTGCTTATCGCTGATGAAGTTATGACCGGCTTCGGTCGTCTGGGCACTGCTATGGGTCACGCAGCTTTAAATTTTACGCCCGACATAATCGCAGCGGGCAAAGGACTCGGCGGCGGCTACGTGCCAATTGGAGGCGTTTATTGCCGTCCCGGTGTAGTGGAGCCCATAGGCAACAGTGATTTAGCTCTTATGTTTTATACCTTTGCTGGCCACGACATGTGCTGCGCTGTAGCTGGGAAAGTGCTGGAAATAGTGCGTGAAGAGGACTTAGTTTCCAGAGCAGACTCCATGGGCCAATTACTTCGAGAGCGACTAAACGAGGAATTCAGCGACCACCCAAATGTTGATGACGTCAGGGGACTTGGGCTGTTACAAGGGATTGGCTTGGTGGCGAACCGAGAAACGGGTGAACCATTTCCACGGTCGAGTGCTTTTGGTGAATTGGTGAGCTCCATTGCTCTGGAAAAGGGTGTTTGGATTTACCCGAGCGGCTCCGGCATTTTCGAAGACGCAGTTATGTTTGGACCGCCTTTTACGGTGGAAGAAGGTCACATTGATGAAATGGTGACCACTACGCGGCAAGCAATCGATACCGCAGTTTCCCAAGTCAGCTAATCAGGCGGGCGGGTCGCAGGGAACAGTTTGCATCTCAGCGGGGGCAACTACCTCGAGTGCTTCGAAGTCCGACGAACACCCTGTTTCGTTGTGGACCATTCCCGGCGGAATCGACAATGCTGCGCCTGCGGAAACCCTCTCGGACCGGCCGTCTTCGAACTCAAGATCCACCCACCCGTTCAACACGTAGACGAATTGAAGGTCGCACTCGTGGAAGTGCCATCCCGTCGTTTCCATCACATCTGTCGCACGCATGACCTGAGCGCGATACTCCCCATCGGTAAGTTTGCTCAGGCCAGTGTCTCGATATTCGAAGAATGATCTGCGCCCAGTCTTACCGAACTCAGCATCGTCCAACTGTTGACATAACAATTCAGTCATTGTCGTCGATTTCATATTTCTTTCCTCCAAAGGCCTAGTTGATCACAACATTGGGTTCTAAATCTGCAATAGACGCTGATGTTCCTCTAACAAAGATGTATCACCGAACGTCTCTAGGACGTCATAGCCCTGCCTTCGCCACACGAAGAGCAACAAATTACTAGCTGTCCCTCGCGCTGCCACATCTCCCTTGCCATGCGAATGATCTACGTCAATGCCGTCACTGTTCCGGGTGATCATCCATTCACCATCTACGTCGACGGCATGCAAGTGCAACGTTCCGTTTCCAGCAAATACTGCTGGCAGTCTTTCACTAACGAAAAATCCGTAAAACTCATCGATTCCATCAACCGCTAGACGCGGCTCTATCCCTTTGGGTTCTTGATACGCTGACTCGATATCCCATCGGTGCATCGCAGCTTCCTGAGTCATTCGACGCATCCAGAACTTTGCGGTACCAAATGTCCGACTGGAGGTCCATACAGTTTCTTCCGGGCTGTGTTTCCATATCGTCTCTCTCAACTCGCCGGCAACACCTTCAAACCACGTCGACAGGTTCACCGAGTCCGGCTGATTAGCTGTGTCGTTGGCCCATCCTGCAACTCCCTGATCGGAAAGGGCAGACCCTTGAGAGATCGATTTCTGAACGAAGGAAAATACGAGGCCGACATGGGTAACGGCCGACTCAGCAGTCCAATCAGGAATATGAGGGATCGACCTGCCCAGATCCCCGGATGCAAGTTCTAAAATTCGGTTAACGGCATCATCGAATGCCGGTTGATACATCTCGGGATCCACTGTTCCATTATCTGCCAAAACGTCGCCGATTACCGAAAAATGCCGGTCGCAATCAGATCAGCCGCTTCGTCTGCGCTGCGACCTAGTATTTCTGTGAGCACTTCGAATAGATGCTCGCCAGCTGGTGGAGCTGCAACGCGCGCATATCCTGGGGTTCGAGACAAGTGGATAGCTGAATCTTCGATCCACACCGCACCGTGACGTGGATGACTAACTTCACTAAAAGCTTTTCTGTGAGCAAGTTGAGGGTCCAGCGCGACTTCAGGAGCAAAGAGAACTCGGTGAGCAGGAACGCCAAGTGACTGGAGTTCTACTTCCGCTACTCCACCATCAATATTTTTTGCCCAACTCGAAATCAGCTCATCGATCTCCGATTCTCTTTCCCGACGTTCGTCAACACCGAGAGAAGACAAGTGATGAGCTCCTATCACCCGACTTAGTGAGACCCACTGAAAATCTTCTTCGCAAGCAATGGCGAGCCAATTATCTTCGCCCACCACACGGTAAACGCCATGAGGAACATAATTAACGTCTGCGTTGCCAATCCGCGTCCCTTCGACGCCGTTTATTTCATCATTCAAGAAAGCAGGGCTCAACAATTGAGCTGCGGCTTCCATCTGCGAATAGTCAACATGCTGACCTAGACCAGTGCTCCTTCTGTGTTCCAGCGCCGCAAGGACTACCGACAGAGTTAGGCGTGGAGAGATGTAGTCCGAGTATGCGCCATAAGGGCCACACGGCTGTCGATCAGGCCAGCCACCGAAGGGGAAAAATCCAGCGACGGCTGCCCCGATACTACCAAACCCAGAAATTTCTCTGATAGGGCCGGTCTGGCCCATCAGAGAGGTAGAGACCATGATGAGTCGAGGGTTAATGCTACGCAGATGCTCGTATTCGAGCCCCATGCGACCAATTACGCCT
>DKNM01000123.1:58341-90345 GCA_002470695.1 Candidatus Neomicrothrix sp. UBA7388 | reverse complement strand
CCCCACTCACGACCATTACCAGATTGTTTATAGCCACCAAAAGGAGCGTCAAAGTCCGGTCCGGCACCATTTACATGGACGTTTCCACTGCGAATTCGTTTCGCTACAGAAATCGCTCGATCTGTGCTGCCCGACACGTAGCCAGACAGCCCGTACAGGGTCTCATTGGCAAGGCGAACGGCGTCATCATCACCGTCGTAGCCGATAAGGACTAATACCGGACCAAAGATCTCTTCTTGGGCAATGCGCATCTCATTTGTGACATTCGCGAAAAGCGTGGGTTTAATGAAATACCCGTGTTCTAAACCATCAGGCCGTCCGGTACCGCCGGTGACAAGAGTGGCGCCCTCGTCAATTCCTGCCTGAATCAGGTCTTGGATCTTGTTCCACTGCACCTCCGACACCACCGGGCCGATAATCGTTCCATCGCCTGTCGGGTCTCCAACCACCACTCGCTCCATGGATTCCTTCGCGATACCTGCCGCCTCATCCATTAGGTCTTGGGGCACAAACATTCGAGTGGCCGCGTTACATGATTGCCCAGAATTCGTGCACATCCCAAAAGCGTCTCGCCCTATAGCTTCAGCTAGGTCTGCATCATCAAGAATGATATTGGCGGACTTGCCTCCGAGTTCTTGAGCAACCCTTTTCACGGTGGGTGCTGCGTTACGGGCAACCTCGACGCCAGCCCTAGTGGAACCGGTAAATGACATCATGTCAATGTCGGGATGGCTTGATAAGTGCGCTCCGACCGTCGGGCCATCTCCATTGATTAAATTAAAGACCCCGGCAGGAACGTCAGCTTCGTCGAGAATCTCAGCGAACAAGATTGCGTTCATCGGTGCTACCTCTGAAGGCTTTAACACCATCGTGCACCCCGCAGCCAATGCTGGAGCAACCTTGCATGCGATTTGATTAAGAGGCCAGTTCCACGGCGTGATCATGCCAACAACCCCAACGGGTTCTTTCACAACTAATGATTTGCCAAGGGTTTCCTCAAACTCATACGAACTAAGGATTCGCGCCATCGTCGCGAAGTGGGCTACCCCAGTCGGGGCTTGAGCCGCTTTAGCGAGACCTTTTGGTGCGCCCATTTCCGCTGAGATGGTCTGTGCAAGTTGTTCCGACCGGGCCTTGAGGAGCTCGGTGATTCGATTGAGTAAATTAACCCTATATTCGACCGAAGTTTGGGAGTAGCTGGCAAAGGCTTCGTGCGCTGCGGCTACCGCTGCATCAACTTCAGCTGGCGTACCCATCGCAATTTCAGCGATTGGAGCTTCCGTCGCTGGATTAATTACTTCAAGAGTCGTTTGGGTTTGCGGCTCGACCCATTCACCGTTTATATAAAAGCGTTGCAAGTTGGCACTGAGTTCCATAGCCAGCCTTTCTCGTTTATTTACAAACCTTAACAATTTTCTGTTGGTGAACTTATCGTGTCATTAAGACCGAAACACGCGAATTGGAGTGTCTAGTCCGGGCACTCTGAGCAATTATTTGCGGTTAACATCTTGTGAGCACTCAAAACGTACATAAACATACATATGGGGGAAGACATGAGCACGACAGAGAGCGAGCAGGATCTACTAAGTCAATCTGCAACCTTCGGCGCAATGACAGAGGCCACTCCTCTTGATTGGAAAATCATTGCTGCTCACAATCGTGTTTTCGCGAATGATGTCGCCGGACGAGTCCTTGACCATCTCCGTCTACTCGATGGCGACTGCGGCGGCTTTTCCGTCGACCGGCTTGAACATTCAGTACAAACTGCTACTCGGGCCTATCGAGCAAACAAGTCAGACGAATACGTCGTATGCGCGCTCCTTCATGACATCGGCGACACACTTGGATCGTATAACCACCCTGACATCGCAGCGGCAATCCTTAAACCGTTCGTCTCCGATGAGCACCTTTGGATGGTCGAGAAACACGGCATTTTCCAGGGCTATAACTTCTTTCATCATCTTGGCCTTGACCGCAACATGAGAGAACAATTCGCAGATCACCCAGCGTATGACCTCACTGTGGAGTTCTGCCAAGAATTTGACCAACCAGCTTTCGACCCAGCGTACGACTCCATGTCTCTAGAGGACTTCATTCCGGCTGTCGAAACTTTGTTTGCCGAACCAAAGAATTCGATTTATATAAATGAAAGCGGTCAAATGGCCGGAAGCGAAGCATAGCTGGGTTACCTTCTCAGCTTTCGGAGAACAAAAACTATCCCAATAACCATCGCAGCCGAAATGAATACGAATAAGTACGCACCGTTACTCGATTCCCGATCGGTTGGGTCATTGGACATAGCAGGCGCTCGGTCTTTCTGAGCTTCCTCCCCGAGTAGTCCCTCTCCCGAGCTTTCCAGACTCAGGCTCTTCTCTTGTGCCTCTAGCTCTTGGTCAAAGTCTGCAGCCTTATCCGTGACAGCTGAGTCGGGGCTCGTGTCTGTGGCAACAGCATCCTTGAACCATTGGTTGATCGGCTGGGCTGTGCGCCCAACGATTAAAGGACGCGTATATCGAATGATTTCTGTACCAAACCGTTCGAGGGTACCGATCGAAGCGACATACCGCCCAGCTCTCGCTCCTGAGATAATAAAGCTGTAGATGCCTTGCTGGGCAGGCTCCTTATAATCGGCAAGCCGCAAGTAGCGGGTGTTGGTATACGGCTCGTGAAACATTTGCCGAAAGGCTGGCTCGAGACGAAACGTGCTTCCGTCAGGACGCTTAACTTCAATTTCTGGCAGGGACCCAACTTCGAAGCTCGTCTCTGGAAAGGCAGCCGGGATAAGTAGCGAGAGATCTAATGCCTCGCCCTCGTTGAAACCAGCTTGAAACGCCTGCGTTGAATCAGCAGCGAGAAGCCGGCCGTACAATGCGAAGGAAATGGTTCCATCTGGAAGCAATGGCCCTACTTCGGGGGAGGTGTGTTCCTCTGAAAGGAATACCGGGTCGTGCGCAGCGAGCGGCGACGCAAAGGCCAGCACCAGAATCAGCGCGACAGCTAAAATTCTTGGATACCGAGACAACATCATTTTGAACCTTGACCACCACTAATTGTCTCTCTCAAGTATTTACAAAACCGGGCGGCCATTCATCTCCCCCAATGGTTCGGCCAGCAGTTCCAGTCTTTCACCATCGGGACCATTGAAATAAATGGAACCAGCATGCTCGAAAGCGATCTCGATGCCTGCGGTTTCTAATTTAACGCGAAGGTGCTTCCAAGTATCCAAAGGCACAGAAATTGCGAGGTGGTGCAAAGACCCCAGCACTTCTTTGTAGGGCTCCATTTCTAGGCCCGGGAAGTCAAAGAATGCGAGCGCGTTACCGTTCCCTAAATCGAAAAAGAAGTGGGTAGATCCAGAATAATCTCTATTTTCGAATAATTCAGTTAGCGGGAATTCAAGTACACCCTGATAGAACTCGATAGTTCTCTCAACATCAGAACTCAGCAATGCTAAGTGATGAATGCCTTGCGCCGAAGAAGCTCGCCGTTCGCCGGGACCCACTAAGTACTTCCGCCGAAGCAAAGACCATTCTCTTTCACGATCTGACTGAACCTCAGCTTTTTGTTCGCCCACATCGCCACCCTAGGGTTGATCAGCCGGTGAACCTCTTACCTAGAGCCTTCTCGGCGCTTATTGCACTTTCCTTTAACGTCCAAGCAATACAGTGTGACTCATGACCATCATTCATTCTTCTCCTTCAGCAGCGGCTGCCCTCGAACAATTCGATATCAAGAATTCCACGGCGATTCAGGTTGGTGACCTCTATTTCTTTAGTGGGATGACCGCTATCGATTTGTCTACTTTTGAAGTCAGCCAAGCCGACGTCGCTACACAGGCCCGAATAACGTTAGAAAATTTTGGCGCAATGCTGGAAGATATGGGTTTGTCGCTGGATCATGTGATCAAGGTCAACGCACAACTGGCAGACGTCACGGAGTTTCCCTCTTGGAACGCGGTATTTTTAGATGTCTTCGATGCTCCGTACCCCTGCAGAACCACCGTCGGCGCACCTTTAGTCGTCGGCGAAATCGAAGTCGAGATTATTGCCGCTTCAACCCCTCGGAAATAGTCGCTCGCCGTTTTAAACGGCGTCTCATTTGTTTACATCAATTTTACATTGCGCTTATCGATCGTTAATTCAACATATTTAGGGTGTAACCATGGATCGGTGCATTGGCGCGCATACACCTCTCAAGGTTGCCTTCAAACGAACATCAAAAAAGCTCGCGACGGGATACAACCGCCATAGCAATGAGCACCTTAATTATTTCACGAGTTCGCAGATGGACTTGGTTCGTTACCAAAGACCGTTAGCAATGAATTCTGTCTAATTCTTATTTCCTCGGCTCTGACCACCGGTGGAAGTCAGGGCCGAGGAAATACACCCCGGTACTCTCAGCGCATTCAACCTAAGTCAATACAGTGGAACTCCTACCATGCCGTTTTGTTAGACCACTACTGTTACGAATAACCATCAAGGGCTTCAGCCGTCTTGACGAAACACCCCCAGCCTGCTGAGCTTCGTTACATAGAAATTCGAAATCAACAACAAGGAATTATTATGTCCCAAACTATTCACGTAGTTTTTCCCTGCCAAGAAGGCAAGGGACCACAACTGATCGAAATGCTCAGCGAAGCTCTGGTCGACACCCGTGCCTTCGAGGGCTGCGAATCTATCGAGGTATACAGTGACGACAGCAACCCCGACCAAGTTGTTTTGTGGGAGAAATTTGCTGAGAAGGCAAACCATCAGGCCTACCTCAAATGGCGAATGGATACGGGACTGCCCGAACTCCTTGCCCCGGTTTTGGCAGGCAACCTTGAAGTCACCTATCTCGATAGCCACGACGTCTAAGGGACAGAAGCTTGCGGCTCCTCAACGAAGGGGCGCGTGTCCTGCATTAGCTGTCGGACAATTTTGAAAGCCATTTATTTACTCTGCGGGTTCCAGAAATGGGGCCCGCAGGCTTTTCCTCACGGTCTTGAATTTAAACATCCACATTGCTGATCTGAAGAGCAGCGAGGCCACGTCGGTATATATGATCGTGCTATGACAGATTTCGGCATAAACATGTTCCCCACCGACAAGGCTATTGATCCAGTCTCCTTAGCCAAAGAAGCTGAGGATCGAGGTTTCGAGTCCATTTGGTTTCCTGAACACAGCCATATTCCAACCAGCCGCGAAACGCCTTGGGGGCTCAACCCAAAAGCACCCCCGCTACCCGAAGAGTATTGGCGCACCCATGATCAGTTCATAGCATTGGGTATGGCGGGGGCTGTAACCAGCAAAATTAAACTTGGTACCGGCATTACATTAGTGCCTCAACGGGATCCGATCTGGTTAGCCAAGAGCGTCGCAACGGTCGACGCATTGACCAACGGCAGATTTTTGTTTGGTATCGGCTACGGATGGAACAAAGAAGAGCTTCATCATCATGGGGTGAAATTCTCCGAGAGGCGCGCCGTTATGCGTGAACGAATTCTCGCGATGAAAGAACTTTGGATGAATGATGAGGCAGAATTTCACGGCGAGCACGTGGAATTCAGTTCAAGCTGGCAATGGCCCAAGCCAGCGCAAACTCCTCACCCTCCTATCATTCTCGGAGGAGCGGCCGGGCCCAAAACCATGAAAGACATAGTTGAGTACTGCGACGGATTCATGCCAATTAGCGGAAGGTACGATTTCGGAGAGCAGATAACGACCTTGAAGCAAATGGCTGAAGATGCGGGCCGTGACCCAGATTCATTTGATTTCGGGCAGTTCGGGACCCCGCCGAAGGCTGAGGTTGTCGACACGCTCATAGCAGCTGGCTGCAACCGGGTCGTCTTCACATTGCCTCCTGCAGACGCAGACACTGTGATTCCAAAGCTGGATCAAATTTCTGAGTTCAAAGACCAGTACAAGTAAATCAGAGCAACTAAATACTGTTATCTAAATTAATTCTTGCCGCTTGGGTCTAGACAAGCGCGTCTCTGTAACCTTTCCATTCTTTGATGCAGGCAGTTTCAACTTTAAGGAACATAGATATGTCCGATGTACCGTGCAAAGAGCGTTTCTATGAAGACTTTTCGGTCGGCGAATTCTTCGAGTTCAGCAGCACCCATATCACCGAAGAGCAGATGGTGGCCTTCGCGACCCAATTTGACCCCCAGCGATTTCACATCGATGCAGAGGCTGCATCTGAAACTATTTACGGAGCACTTATCGCCTCGGGGTGGCATACCGGATCTCTGATGATGAAATTGCTCGCCCAAGATTTTCTCGGAACACATAGCGTTGGCGCTGCAGGATTGTCCGAATTGTCGTGGCCCAATCCTGTGTACGCCAACGATCAATTGACGCTAACTGTAGAAATTCTGAGCAAACGGCGAAGTAACTCGAAGCCAAATTTGGGATTAATTGAAATCCGAAACCAACTGGTCAACCAGAATGGCCTAGTGGCTTTGCAGGCAGTTCCCACAATGCTGATAAGCACCAGGGAGCAATCAGCGAATTAGCTCACGTTGCGACGCTTCTTCGCGGAACGAACTTGAGCGATGCCTAAAAGCGTCAATAATTCCTCTATTGAGGAGCTCTACAGAAGGAAGCTGCTCAGAACGAGACTTCATTCTTAAAAGACTAACGGCGCATTAATCTGCAGACCCAGGGGCTATGTCACGATGCGCAACTCTTTGAGGGGCCACGCGCCTGGGTCCGCCAGGTGGAAGGAGTAGACCACGGCGGACCCAAATCCCCCTCTGACAGCGGGCGTGAGGGGGGCTTAGGGAACCCTATCGTTGGACCCTTGGCCTGCCCCCCAAAAGGTTTCAGGCAATACGATGCGAAGTGCTTACCTGTCGACCCATTAAGCATTCGAAACTCGATCACCGTAAAGGCCTCTTCCAATGCAGTTCGGTGAAAGAAATTTCTATGAATGACAGGATTAGTTCTCGTTAACGTTCAGTTACGAGCGTTTCGGATGTCTCTCCGCCTTGATACAAAGAAAGAGGAAAGGAGGTAACAAATGGCTCACAAACATCATGCAAGCGGAATGATTCGACAATACCGAACTAGCCACCCTTGCATCTCATGCCATACGTCGGTTCACTGGGATGGCACACTAAAGGCCTATATCTCTGATGAAGACCTATCAGAGGATTGCGAAAAATCTTTAGTCGGCCACAATTGTTAAAACTTCAAGCAAATAGCTGCCGTTAATCTAACTTGAGACTCTTGCGTGTCCTCGCTTGAGTCTTTTGCATTTTTGCAGTGCCTTTATTATCGATCAATTCGTTCTAGGAAAGCTGAGAGATCTCGCACAAAAGGCTCGAGGGCATCGAAGTGGACGCTGTGACCCACTCCCTCAAACTTGGTTGAAGTTGCATCCAGACCTTTTGCGCGTAAATCGTCCAAATCATCTTCAACGAATAAGCTGCCGAGTTCAGGGATTCCGTGAGCGAAATGAACAGGGCATTGGATAGCACTGACCGCTTCATTCAGTTCATAGGGCGGGAGGGAATCAGCGGCGAAGAAGTTATCGAAAATGTTTGGGTCCATTTGCAAAACGCCGTCGGCCATGATTTGCAACTGGTCATCGGATCTAACATCTCCGAACGTCATTCCGCCACCAAGAGAAATGGCAGCAATTCTCGCAGCCATCTTTGAACCCTGTTCATCGCCAGCTAACGCCTCACGTAACTCTCCACCGATCTTTGTCAAGGCTTCGATAAAAGCATTGCCAACGTGTCTTTTGTGAGCGACGAAATAAGGAGACATGTCTTCTACAAACAACCCAGTTACGAGCTCAGGCTTTATCCCCGCAGCGTAGAAAGTTTGTATTCCGCCCTGCGAATGACCTATCAAAACGCTCCGGCCACTCACTCGTTCTAAGAATGCACAAGTGTCAGAAACTTGGCCCACCCAATTCGAGTAGTCGCCGTTTGCCACATGCGAGGATCGACCGTGCCCCCTGTGGTCAACTAGGTAAATCGGTCGGTCAGTTTCAAGGCCCTCAACGACAGGGTGCCAAGTCTCAGTAGTTGACGTCACTCCACCCATGAAAACCAACGGGACTCCACGGCCCTCCCTGTATTCAAAAGCAAGCCTTACATCATTTAGTTGCAATATTCCTAAACGCACGACGCCTCCAAAAGTTACAGATGAATGAAGCGATTGTAACTATCGCTCTTGGTATGACATCAACTCAGAGTTGCAGAGAGTCGATAGCTAGTCTTACTAACTACTGACACGGCACGACGATGGTACTTCTAGTGCTCAAATGACCAGCGACCGTTGCTGGGGCGACTCAAACACTACCCCCAGCTTAGATCCCTTAAGGTTCTAAGGCGAAGACAGGTTGAGCGATGTCCAATCTGAGTTACCACCGAAATCTAAGACTTCAATATCTATCATGACGTTCGTTTCAGAGGGCAGTGCTGAGAACTGGTACTGCAAGACGGCGGGGTCCGCCCATAGCCAGGTGTCCTCACTGGAGTCGACCCAGTAAACATCTTGAGCTTCCTCATCCCACATCTGAACTAAGGGATTGAGGTAGCCATCCGGATTCAGCGTCGCCTCACTCCATTGTCCGTATTCGTCGACCTGGTAAAAGATTTCGCTAAAGATTTCGCCTTCGCCTTCGCCAAAGCTGACGCCAAGCGAGAGGACCACCTCGTGAGGTGGATCGTCGGTGTCTACTTCATCAGGCGGGACGTAAGTTAGGGGCACGTCAATGAAGAGCAGCTCCTCATTTGTTTCTTCGTCGTATTCCCACCACAGATCAGCGTATGCGTATATTTCGTCTTCGCCGTCACTGATTGAAAGGATTGAAAAGTCGTACACAGCCCCGAATTCGCCGGTTTCTGCATCAAAGGCGCCGTATTCTTCACCGATGTAGTAGAGGGTGTCATCCGCTGGGTCTATTACTCCGTAATACATTATGACTTCAGCTACGTTGTCATAGGTTCCGGGTTCCAGAAACCCACTGATCATAATGTCTTCGGAAGTTTCGCTATCGAAATCATTTACGACAGAATCTTGATCAATTATCGGATAGCTCGCCGTTTGAATTTGCTCGCCAGCTGTCAGGTACTCATCAAGAAAGTTGGACCACTGCGTAAAATCGATGTCGGTTTGTTGGGTGAGATTGCGATAGTACGGAAGTGACTCTTCTACGTAAGAAGACTCAGCCGGGAAGAAGATCGAAAGACCAGTGCTCTTTTGGTGCTTTGGCCCCGCAATTTTATAGGCCACTAACTTCTCTAAAGATTCTTCGAATTGAGCTAGTCGCTCAGGGTTCCAGTCATACCATTCGGCTACGAATGCTCCTAAGTCAATGTGATGACTCGAGTTTTCTGGGTTAGGCATTTTCCCGTATGCCGGAACTTTCGTGCTTGCATTTCGGACTTCTGCACCAATCAGACCAATTTCGTCCGATGCATCAACCAAAATGTCTCTGAAAACATCCGTGAAGTCATCGAAATGGGCCATATCTAGCAGGGACAGGGTGATATCTGAAGCTCTTTCATATTCTTTAGCCTGGTTTTCGAAGCCATCTGCGATTGCCCTACCGAGTTCGAGCGGCTCTACCTCCGCCTGATCAGACAATATTGAGAGAGATCGGTAATCCCAGCCGTGGCCTGGCTCAAGTTCTTCAGAGGCCAACAGGTAATCGGTCAGTCCGCTGACAGCGTGAGCTACTTCGTAGGAGGCCATCAAACAGGCATCCATTCCGATGATGTCGAACTTTTCAACGCCAGCTGCTTCAAGACCGACTTCAATCCCGTCACGCATTTCACCCAGAGTCAAGACGTCGTACCCATCGGTTTCATCGGGTCCCATGCCGGGCCAGCCAGCTCCGTGATCCCAGAGGAAAAGAGCTGTTTTATCGGCCGGAAACTCGTCGAGGCCAAGTTTTATAAACTCCGCGAGCACAGAAGGGTCGCCAAGATTCAACTCGCCGAAACTAGGCCCACCATCGGCCGCTTCCGCCACATTTAACCCGTCAGCGGTGAACACCAAGAGTCTTGTATCCGAAAAGTTTCCTAACTCTAAGACGTCCCCTCCGGAGTAACCATTTTCTTCATCAGTGCGGTCAGACCGATCAACGATTGCCATAACGTTTGTGTTTTCACCGAGCTCAGCATCTTGTAATTCCAGAAGGTCATAAAGGGCCGCTGCTTCTAGGTCTGTGTCACCCATGATGTAAATCAAGATCGTCCATGAATCACCGTCACCGTTACCGCCACTACTTGAAGGCAGCTCCGCTTGTAGGTCAGATGAGGTTTCTTCATCGTCGTTCTGATTGGTAGTCCCGTCTTCTGGGGCGCTCGAAGTCTCATCGGACGAAGCCGAGGATCTATCGTTTAGATCGCTTGATTCCGATGTCGACGTTCCGCCGCCACATGCCGCTGATACGAACAGCAGCGAGATCAAAAGCGATGAACCCAAAGTCTTAAGAGCTTTTCGCCCGCGATTTAGAGGAGAGAGAATATTTTTTAAGATGCCCACGGCAAGAGAATCTCTCGCATTTCCAAACTTGTCAAACCAATCAACAAAGTTCAAAATAGAAGAAGCGCCGGCCAATATGACTACAGCTTCAAGCTTCTCATCATCGGGGTCAACGAGCAGTCACTATGGCAAAACGCCAGGCCAAAGCTTTCACTCACAGATGTCAATCAGCTAGACCGAGACAACTAATAAGAGTTCCAAGAATCACTAGTAACAGTGGCACATACCATGTCCAATGCCATCCAGCTATTTTCACCCGCCCGAAGATACTTCACTAAGAAACCGCTAAACAACAAAGAAGCTTTAGCGTGCACTCTTCGCCGACCGGTTCACTTGCCCAGATATGACGGCCGGATTCGTAACAGTTGTGGGCGATACAGGAGTTGAACCTGTGACCTCTTGCGTGTCATGCAAGCGCGCTAACCAACTGCGCCAATCGCCCTAATATCCGTAACCTAGCAGCACATTCCTGCTCATAGGTATCCGGCGCTTTGAGGCGGGGACCGGAATCGAACCGGCGTACACGGCTTTGCAGGCCGCTGCCTAACCACTCGGCCACCCCGCCAGGTCAGATCTTTGATCGTAGCGAAAGCAAATGCGCGTTATGCAGTTTCGTAAAACCATTTGACGGATCGTGAACTACAACTCAAGCTTCAGTCAGAGCGTCAAGGACCGATAACTGTGTCAAACCCAACGAACGAGAATGGACCACCACCAACCCCGCTTGAGCAGCTTCGCACCCTTGCGGCGGTGGAAACAATGTTGACCGATGATCTGCGCCATATTGAGGTTTACACCATGGACGGATTGTTAACCCTCTTCTGGCACGGTCCACCCGAAGCTGACCAAGTCGTAATCGCTTGCGGTGGAGCGATGGGTGGGGTTCTCGGTCCAGCCGACGCCCTGTATCAAAAGCTCGGAGTTACGCTTGGCGCTGATGGCTACGGATTGATTCGCGTCGGCTATCGGGTGCCAAACGACTCCGATAAATGCGTCCACGACCTTCTGGCCGCCGCAGATCTAGCGACTAGAAGTGGAGCAAAGACCTTTATCACCATGGGTCATTCCTTCGGCGGAGCGCCTGCACTCCAAGCTGCGGTAATTCTTCAAGAACACTGCGCTGGCGTCGTTACCTTGGCCACTCAATCTGCAGGATGCGAACCTGCCGAGGATCTTGCGAGCCAAGTACCAGTGATTCTGTTTCATGGCGACAAAGACGAAATACTGCCTCTACAGGCAAGCGAATTAGTGAGGATGGTAATCGGCGGAGGGGAGTTGGTGCCCTTACCAGGCGTTGGACATTTGCTGGCAGAAGCCGCTGAGCAGATTGAGGCGAGGCTGCAAGAGTGGATACCTGAGAAATTCCGGGAACACGGATAGTGTCTATTCTTGATTTCCCGAGTGACCCCACAGAGCTGACTGAAAAGCAGCTTAGTTTTTTGTTTCAGGACGGTGGCTTCGCTCGAGCCAATCCAGGGGCAGAAGTCGCAGAGGTAACTGCAGAGGTCCTAGCCGCTGATAGTGCTTTTCTAGGTCGACTTGCGCACATTGAGGTCACTTGGAGTGACGACAAGATTGAGCTCCCAAATAGTTTCGTAGTGAAAATGCCAACTCTCGATCCAGGGGGGCGAGCAGTCGGTGAGATGTTGAACGTATGGGCTCGAGAGGCGCACTTCTATGACCGCTTAGCACCCTTAATAACAACGCCAGTGCCATCCTGTCGGGCGAATTTTTTAGAAGATCAAAAAGCCATTTTGATTCTAGATTTCCTTGATGGAGCGAACCCGGGCGATCAGATAGCGGGGGCGTCACCGGATCAAGCCCGGGCCGCTGTTGAGGCGTTAGCGCAACTGCACGCACCCTTTTGGGGTGAGCGCCGCCCTCCGGGCCTGGATTGGGTTCCAGGTATTGATGGACCTGGGGTTGTCGAAGGTTTAGCTCGAGCGATAGAAGCCTCTCTTCCTAATTTTCTTTCCCGTTTCGGGAATCTGCTTCCGAATCAAACTTTGGATTGGCTCGATCAGTTTGTACCGCTTCTGAGCAGCTGGCGAAGCGACGTGTTGTCGAAGCCACTGACGATTACTCATGCTGACTACCGTCTTGCGAACATGCTTTTTGAGCAAACGGGAAAGGTGACAATTATCGATTGGCAAACGGCGATGTTTAGTGGCGGCGCCACCGATCTCTCATTTTTTGTCGCAACTAACCTTGAAATCAATCTCCGCCGTGAACTTGAGTCCGAATTAATCCAGTTGTACAGCGACACTTTGGTCGATTGCGGCGTCAGCGCAGCAGCTACTAAATCTGTTCAAGACGACTACGCAAAAGCCCACCTCTGGTGGATGGGGATGCTCGCGAATAATCTGTCAAGCATCGAAACGCCCGATGAGGTAAGTCGAACGCTTTTCGAAGCTATGCTGACGCGCCTATTTACAGCCGCGCTGGATGCGGACAGCGGCAGATTCCTCGAAGGTTGGTAGCGGGCGTCCTCATTGAGAGGGTTCGCGCTTTCCGAAACCCTTGAAAGTATCTCCGATTGATGTCGTAACAGAAGCCAAATTACTTTTGCCATCCAATAGCCGAGGGGCTTTGGCTTGGAGGTCGCCAACCGTCCAGCGCCCATCTGTAGCCAGAATATCTTCCTCGGCGAGGGACCAACCCCCGTAGAGACCTACTTCATTTCCGCCTACGTGAAAGACACCACCCGTGAATGGGCACCCTTCAGTAGCTAGGTAGCCGACGAGTGGGCTTATATTTGCTGGGTCATACAGATCGAAGTCAGATGGATCCTCTGGAGCAGCCACGACCTCTTCCAAGCCAGGTGTCTGAAGAGTCATTCGGGTTCGCGCAATCGGCGCCAAGCAATTAACTCGTACGCCGTACCTTGCGAGCTCTCCTGCGGCAACCAAGGTCATCGCCGCAATTCCTGCTTTAGCGCCTGAATAATTCAGTTGACCTAGATTGCCGAGCATTGCTCCCGAAGCGGTATTTACGACAGCTGCATCGACTTCTACGCCAGCCTTAGTTTGCTCTCGCCAGTAGGCGGCAGCCCAACGGGTAGGGCAGAAGTGGCCCTTCATGTGCACGTCCACGACGGCGTCCCATTCACCTTCGGTCATGTTTACGACAACTCGATCTCTGAGAATTCCAGCGTTGTTGACGAGTACGTGAAGGTCACCGAAAGCTTCGACAGCGGCATTAATCATCCGCTGGGAGCCTTCCCAATCAGTCACAGAGTCATTGTTAGCGACAGCTTCGCCACCCATGTCACGAATTTCTTGGGCCGTTTGCTCAGCAGGTCCGGTGTCTTCACCTGACCCATCCACGCCGCCTCCAAGATCGTTAACAACGACCTTCGCTCCTTCCGAAGCCATAAGGAGAGCGTGCTCACGTCCTATTCCGCGTCCCGCGCCAGTGATTAATACAACACGTCCGTCAAGTAAACCCATTGACTTACTCCTTATCGATTGAATTCCCTAACTCTGTCACAGCAACGTTGCAGAACGCACGCTGAAAGCGATCAAATTTAGGAGATTAACTAGTCCACCTTGATGGCTTGGCTCCTAGCCACAACCTACTCGGCACGGGATGCAAGTCGTGGGCCAAACCTAGGCGCGCCAAGCTTCTTATCACTAGATGTGTGAAGTCGAGTTGGGTTCGTTTAAACCCGTGCCTCGAGGTCCCTGGGAACCGGTGATGATTGTTATGCCAACCTTCACCTAAGCCCACGATGCCAATAAGCCAATTGTTTCGGCTGTCATCGCTGGTGTTGTGATGTCTCTTGCCCCACTTATGGCAGACAGAATTAACGGCGAAGGTGACATGCCAAATAAAGATGGTGTTAATAAAAAAAGCCCATATGACGAGCTGTGGGCCATCTGTGCCTGTCCACGGCAACAGTCGCCCAACTGCGATTCCCATAAAAAACAGGCCAAATGCGGTTGCAAGAATCGGGATCCATGCGTTGCGGTCCAACCAACGGAGTTCGGGAAACACTGACAGATCCTTCACTTCGTCAAGGTGGGCTGGATCTGCTGAAGGTCGTGCTAGCCATCCGTGATGAGCGATTCCAAATCCCTCAACAAGGGGTGAATGAAGATCTCCCTCTTGGTCCGACACCCGGTGGTGACGACGGTGATGGGCGACCCACCACAAGGGACCGCCCTGAGCGGCACTTGCTCCTAACCAAGCGCCTATGAACTGGACTACCCGACCGGTTTTAAAGGCGTGATGGCTGAACTTTCGATGATAAAAGCCGGTGATGCCAACGCCTCGAAGGAGGTAAACCACGATGGAGGCCGCTACGGCGAACCAACTCACGCCAACTACGAACACGAAGAGACACGCAAGGTGTACTGCCACGTAGGGGAAAGTGAACTTCAAAAACCGAGCGAGGTTTGGTCGGTCGTGGTCCACCATCGTGGGTGCAACCAATGGGCCTCCTCAGGCAATGCTTTAGGGCTTTCCCAACAGCACTATTGACACTACACGCTGTTAAGTCCTTTTCCAGATTCTCTTGTCATCGCAATAACAATTGCCCCCAATCACATCGATTGGGGGCAATCTTTGGAGCGGATGACCGGATTCGAACCGGCGACCTCAACCTTGGCAAGGTTGCGCTCTAGCCAACTGAGCTACATCCGCAGCAATGCGTCACTGTACCAAGCCAAACGTCACGCTCAACCGATCCTAGGATCTTCTAGCTCTCCGGCGGGCGAAGATCGATACTCATCGTCAAAATTCCGTCATCCATGGTTACTGATGCATCGGCAATGATAGAGAAATCCATGAAATCGCGTTCTGCTTGCTCAATAAATAGGCGACGTTCTTCTCCGCCTACAGCAGGTAAGTTGCGTTTTTTGACGGCGTCTGCTCTCTCTTGAAATCGTTTAATCATTTCTTGGGGGTTGAATCCATCGGCCATCGCCCGAACCTAGTCCCGGCTCTACTTCACGTGCAGCATTTTCCTGCTGCTCTTCAATTAATTCATTAGCCTCCGCAACGAAAACTAAATCCGGTGGAAGGTAAGGAGCTCGTGCCGGCGGTAGCGTCTTGCGCCAAACTTTAATAAACAGCGCCAAAAAGAACAGAGAGATAAGGAACAGGGCAGCGACAACGAACCACCACTTTTGAGCACCAGTCCCGACCGCATTTTGCGAGTTCTGAGCAAATAAGTCGAATTGGGACACTCCCGTAGCGTATCTATCCTGCTCTAACTCTGGTGGGCAGGACACCACCAGGTTGTTCGACCCGCTACGACCTGGCGAAGAAGGGGCGCTCCATCTATCGGGCAGATACCTCCTGTCCGGCGTTGCGACTGCAGATCGCCCATGTGAGAGCCACCGCGTGCGGAAAGCTCCGAAATCGTTTTTAAGATGACTTCGCTTAGCCGCAATATTTCGATCTCATTGATCGAGTTGCCTATTCTTAAGGGGGAAATACCTGCCCGCCATAAGACTTCGTCGCAAAGCAAGTTACCTAGCCCAGATATTTTGGATTGATTTAGAAGGATCGATTTAAGCGTTCCCTTACTCCCATTCAGAAGGGTCGCCATAACATTGGGAGTTAACTTCAAGGCGTCTATACCTAGTCGACTTGTTTCGAATCCCAGCTCCACGCTGCCAAAGCTTCTCGGATCTACGATTGCCAAGTCACCTCCTTCTTCAAAGGTCACCACGAAACGAATGTGGCTTTTTTTGATTTCGTTGGTTGTGTAGAGAAGCTCGGCTATCGATACTTGTCCATCCACGACCAGACGGCCGGTCATTCCGAATCGAACGCCAACTGAAGTGCCTCCAATCCGCAGAACGAGTAACTTGCCGATTCGCTCCACTGCCGATAGCTCATTGTGCAGTAGCGAGGATCGCAGACGAGACACTCCCCCACTACTGCGGACATACGAATCATGAAAAGCGTCGACTCCGGACACGGTTCTATGTAACGCCTCAGAGGCGGCTTGGCGATACGTTTCAACCTCGATCAGCTCCGGCACGCTATGACCGTAGCGCTGAAGACCTCTATGATCCGGTTGTGCAACAAAGAGTTATTGGTGAACTTACGGTTTCAGAGATCGGACTTGGCTGCAACAACTTTGGGACTCGAATTGACCAAGAGGCAACAAATAAAATTTTCGCAGCATGCTTGGACAACGGCATAAATTTTTTTGACACTGCGGACGTATATGGATCTGGCGCTTCCGAGGAGATGCTTGGGCGTTCAATGAAGGGGCACCGAGACCAAATCGTTGTAGCCACGAAGTTTGGGCTTAGAGATGTAGATCAAGGGTTGACAGGAGGCAGCGCCGAGTGGGTACGCCGTTCGGTGGATCGAAGCCTTCGAAGACTGGATACAGACTGGATTGATCTTTTTCAAATTCACACGCCCGATAACAAAGTTCCCGAGCGCGAAACTTTGGAAGCTCTTAACAGTCTTATTCTTGCAGGAAAAGTTCGAGAGATTGGCTGCTCAAACTATGAGGCCGAAAGGCTTGATAATGCTGCAGACGTGGCGTCCCGTGAATCGTTAACGCCTTACAGAACGGTCCAAAATAGGTATTCGCTTCTGTATCGAGAACCCGAGCGGGAAGTTCTAGATGTCTGTCGTTCCCACCGCATACAGTTGTTGCCATTTTTTCCACTGGAGTCTGGACTGTTAACCGGCAAGGTCACTGCGCAAGGACCCCGTCCGGGCACCCGGTTAGCAGAGTGGCCCCAGGAGCGCTTGGATCTCTTTTTGACGGAGAGGAACCTAACAGCTGCAGATCGACTTCAAGAATGGGCGAGAAACCAAGATCGTTCTTTACTCGAGCTAGCGTTCAGTTGGCTTTTAAGCAACAGCAGCGTGCCCAGCGTGATAGCTGGTGCCACTAGCGCAGAGCAAGTAATTGCCAACTCAAATTCTTCGGGATGGCTACTGTCTGAGTCCGATCTAGCCGAAATCGACGAGATGCTCGATGTCGACAGCGCGTAATTCGGAATTTGAGAAGCGGCTACGCTATTGAGCCTTTTGCCACTTTCTCAATAAATTCACCCATGGGCACGCCGGTCTGTTCGGGTTCAGTAAGAAACCCGTCGTGGCCATTATCGCTATCAATGTCGATGTGTTCTACTGGCACGCGACCCTTCAAGCCATTAACTACTCGTATCTGCTGGTGGCGGGGGTAAAGGAAGTCTGTCCGGACACTCATTAACAGGCTCGGGCAGGTAACTCTTTTGAGAGCCTGTTCGACGCCGCCGCGACCTCGACCCACATCGTGAAGGTCCATCATCTTGTTTAAAATAAGGTAGGTGTTCGCGTCAAAGCGCCACTGGATTTTTTCCGCCTGGTAGTCAAGGTAACTCTCAACATCGAATCTATGTTCAAGCCTGAAAGGCTCAACGGGATCGTTGCTATGCCTGTCGAAGCGGCGATCAAATTCTTCATCACTTCGATAATGAATCATTGCTATTCGGCGCGCATTCGCTAATCCGAGATGGGGTCCATTTCCTGGTTCCGAATCGTAATAATGTCCTGCTTGATAAGCAGGATCATCGAGAATTGCCTGTCTCCCTACTTGACTCCAAGCGATCTGTTGGGCGGATGCCGCAGCTGTGGAAGCGATAATCACCAACGCTCCGCACCGATTCGGGTAACTGGTTGCCCATTCGAGCGCTTGCATTCCACCCATCGAACCTCCAACGACTGCCATCCAACGGTGGATTCCGAGGTGTTGGGCGAGGGCTCTCTGCGACCTTACGACATCTCGGATTGTAACGACCGGGAAGTCGCCGCCCCATCTCTGATCATTAGCTGGATTTATAGAAGCTGGTCCGGTGCTTCCTTGGCAACCACCGAGGACGTTTGCGCAGACCACAAAGAAGCGATCTGTGTCAAGAGCGCGGCCTGGTCCTATGAAGTCGTTCCACCAGCCGGGCGTAGCGTGGCCAGGGCCAGCTTCTCCGTGCGCATGTGAGTCGCCCGTAAGGGCGTGGCAGACGAGAACGGCGTTCGAGCCGGCAGCATCAAGGTTGCCCCATGTCTGATAAGCGACTTGCGGTTTTAGAAGCTCGCTACCGCCCTCAAGCACGAATGGCCTGTCGGGGGACAAGTCAAAAAATTGACGGTCGCCGGGGTCCATATTTTCAAACCAGGCTCCAGACGCGGGAGGAGGGTTCGCAGCACGACTTTTTTGATTACTGGAATCTTGCGACACGACTTCTTCTCCGACCTCTTTTAAAAGGCTACCTGAGCCCTTACCCAAGGGGTCAAGGCAGTTTTTTTTGAATTTGGTCAATCCACCATGTCAGAAGGCCTTCGGACGTTGAGTTGTAGGCCTGATTCATTAGTTCGGCAAAATTGATGAATTCGTCGATATGGCACTGTTTTTCCTGCAATTTTTGCGCCAACGCTGCTCCCTCGTCCCACGCCGGGGATTTCTCTGGGAGTGGGAGATCACTAAGAAGCGATGCTCTAATTCGAATTGTCTCGCCACTCAAGCCTGTACCAGCAGCGTTCGCAATAAGCCACGCCGCTGCCGGTGGGGACATAATGGCTGCTAACAAATGCCACAGCACACCAGCATCGGCCGGGACAACTGAGAGCAAAGGCGTAGAAGGCAAAAGTCGACCTTGTGCGTCTGCGAAACACTCGACGATGCGAGTTTGGGTGGCTACCAAAAGCTTTGGCGCAGTTTTGGAGTCCAGCCAACGTTGAAATGCCTCCGGCGGATTCCCTTCAATTTCGAGCACTGGATATTGAAAGCGCTGTTTGGCGAATCGGCTCGTGATTTTGCCGTGCATAAAGAGGAACGGGTCAATGAGACCGACAGTTGCAAGTTTTGGTCGCGGGTCTGAGCTACTTCCTTCAACTACTCGGTCAGCCAACCAGTAATAGGCGTCCCGGAAATCCGCAGTTACTGCGGCAACGTCTTTCACTCGATAAGTTTTATCGAGGTCGATGATGGGCACATCATTGGCGCCGGCAAGCAGCGCGGACCAACATCCAGGGTCGGGAGTTGAAAGTTCAACGCTACTGGGTGGGTCGCGAAGAATAACTGTGCAGTTATCACGCGTTGTGCCTGCGAGGAGTGGCGCTACTACATCAACTGCGGCGATGTCGAAGATTGACCTACCACCGACCCAAATGCTTTGGAGAGGGAGTTTGCGATCGATCCACTCTCGCGCTATTTGAGTAGATTTCGATCCCGCAAGTGAGGCGGGGATAATGAGCGCTACCCGCCCCGATGGGCTCGCTAGTTCGGTTCCTTTGACCAAAAAAAGCATGCTCTCGTCGATATATGTTCCGTAAACAGATGTGAATTCCTGTCGTAGTAACTCAGCTCTACGTTTGCTGCGTGTCGTCTCAGCTTTTAATTGTCCTAGGTATGGGGGGTTTCCTATTACGACGTCGCACGTTCCGTGCCATTCGTCAGGAATATCTAGCAGGCCGTCCCCCACCAATAAGCGATCGGTCTCTGGCCATACTCCACCCCGCCAAGCTGCCCACAACTGCAGAGTGGCTCTGGCCACTTCGATGCTTACCGGGTCTAAGTCAACACCGCGCAAGGTTGCACAAATGGAGCTCACTGACTCCCCCAATTGCATCTTTCGCTCCGCAGCCGCAAGCAGGAAAACTCCCGGGCCTACAGCAGGGTCGCATACGGTGTCGCCTTTGCGAAGGTCTACAAACTTCACGATCTCCTCAGCAATCGCGTAGGGCGTGAAAACTGCCCCGCTGCGTCGGTGATTACTCATAGAAGCCTGCCTTAATCGACCTAGCTGAGCTAGATCTTCAAGGAAGTTATCTTTGGGGTTACTCCTAATCCGTTCAGAAAGGTGCTTAATCGCCTGATCTAACCCACCAGGCAGCAACTCCGACTTCAGTCTGAGACTTGTTGGTGCGCCCACGAGGGAAGGTCGTCGAGTCGGGTGTCGTTGGAAAATACTTCATGGAGCGGCAATTTAAGGCCCAAGCGGCGCTGCAGCTGCCGTACTTGAATTTCTTCGTCCCAGAGAAACATTGTTACAGCGGTCCCAGCTGCACCTGCTCGGGCGGTACGGCCCGAACGATGTAAATACGTCTTGTGATCTTCTGCCGGGTTGTAGTGCACTACTACGTCGACGTGATCGACGTGGATACCGCGAGCTGCCACATCAGTGGCGACAAGGGCTTTAAGCGTTCCTTTGCTGAAATCCTTGAGTGCTTTTTCTCGCTGATTTTGACGGAGGTCACCGTGTATCGCTGCTGCTTTAACTCCCTCAGCTCGAAGTTCGCGTTCCAGCTGATCCGCGCCGCGTTTGGTGCGGGTGAAAAGCATCGTCTTGGTTGCGCGCTCGATGATTCGCGCTGCCACTTGCACCCTGTTCATTTTGTGAACGGACATGAACACGTGACCCATTTCGCTAACTGTCACTTCCTGTTCATCTACTTCATGAAAGACAGGGTCATGCAGGTGACGCTTTACTACTGTGTCGACCGCTCCATCCAGGGTTGCGGAGAACAGCATCGTTTGGTGGTCTACTTCAATATGTCTGAGAATCCACTCGACCTGCGGAAGGAATCCCATATCGGCCATGCGATCGGCTTCATCTACCACGACGCGTTCAACCAGGGCAACGTCGATAGCTTTCCGGTCAATCAGATCGATAAGCCGTCCCGGAGTTGCAATAATGATGTCGATTCCTTGAGTAATTTTCTCAATCTGTTTATCGATGTTTGTTCCGCCGTAGACAGCAATGGGCCTGAGGCTTCGCGCATCGGCAAGCGGTTCCACGACACCGGAGATTTGATTGGCCAACTCTCTGGTAGGGGTCAACATTAAAGTCGTTGGTTTACCTTGTTGGTTTCTTTCCGTATGGGCGACTGCAGGCAAGCTGAAGGCAAGAGTCTTTCCTGAGCCGGTTTTGGCTTTACCGCAAACGTCGCGCCGCTTTAAGGCGTCGCTGATGGTGAGGGTTTGAATCGCAAACGGGCTTTCGATTCCTTGTTTAGCTAGCACGCTAATCAGGTCTTCGGGTACTCCGAGATCTGCAAAAGTGGGAGTCAAATGGACAAACTTTCATCTGAAAAACATCAAGATTCCGATGTTGTGTAAGCCACGCAGCCGTGGCTATCGGAGGGGACCAGCAACTTACGCCGCGATCTTTCTTGTTTCTTATGGTACTCGCCGACGAAGGAAGAACGGGTTTAGGAACGTCGATAACTGGTGGTCACAAGCGCTTTCACTCTTTATTTACAGCCCTCACCCGAACTTGATCATATTCCAGCTCCGGTCCAAAAGTATTAGAGCCGCTGTCTGGGGCGTAGCTCGTTAGCTAGCCCCGCGTCGCAATAGTTTCGGGTTATGCAGCAGTAGATTGATTTTCATGAGTCCCCGCCCAGACCCTAAAAGTATCGTCATGATCGCTTCAGATTTCGACGGAACCTTGTTGGGAAACGATCGCGAGGTCTCCGAACGGACTCGAACTGCACTGAGCCGCTTAACTGAATTGCAGGTTGAATTCGTAGTAGCGACGGGACGTCCGCCTAGATATTGCGATTCAATTCCAAAGCAGACAGGTATTCCGACAACCCTTCTTTGCGCGAATGGCGCTGTGCTGCACAATGCCGCAACGGGAGAGACCCGTCAATTCGCGACTCTCGATCTTGAGGATGCTCAAGACCTTGTGTCAGAAATCCGAGAGATCTATCCCGATGCCAGCTTTTGCGCTGAGATGGGTACCGACTTCGTAGCCGAAACTCGGTGGCTTGAACTTGCTTCAAGAGAAGCAGATGGCGGCGTTGCCAATCTCGCGCCTTTGCTCGATGACCGCGTCCATAAGTTGCTGGTCAATTTGCCTGACAAGCAGCCCGATGAAATTTTGGACCTGATTTCTCCACTATTGCAGGGTCGAGCAAATGCTTTGCATGCTGGACTTCCGTTTATAGAACTGATGCCACCGGGAGTCGATAAAGCGTTCGGACTTGCACATTTATGCGAGGAGAGGCAGATCACCCCGGATCAGATAATCGCTTTCGGCGACATGCCAAACGATGACGCCATGCTTAAGTTCGTCGGCTGGGGGGTGGCTGTTGCTAATGCTCATACCTCAACCAAAGCAGTTGCAGATGAGGTAGCTGACTCAAACCTTGAGGATGGGGTGGCGAAATTCTTAGAAGACTTCTTGAGGATTAGATGACACCATTTTTAAGTAGGTCAAGGAGCGCTGAGTAAACCCGTTCTATCTCGTTGCGTTCGACGTATTCGTCTCGAGTGTGAGCAATTGATGGGTCCCCGGAGCCGAAATTAGAGGCTGGGATACCGTGGGCTGAGAATCTCGCCACATCTGTCCAACCCAATTTCGCCTTCACCGCTAGTTGATTACGACTTATCAAGGTCTGCAAAAGCGGGTGTTGTAAAGCCGGTCGCGATGCAGGTGCATGGTCATCAACGATGAGTTCGTCGCAATCTTCGAGCAGCTCGGCTACATGCTGTTCAGCTTGTGTCGAGTCTTTGTCGGGCGCGTATCGATAGTTGACCGTGAGGATTGCCTCGTCGGGCACGACGTTGCCTGCAACACCGGCGTCCACATAGACCGCCTGCATAGCTTCACGGTATTCGCAGCCATCGACGTTGGGCCGTAAGCCGTCGTAGTTACTTAATCTTTCAAGTACCGGTGCCAAACGGTGAATCGCGTTTTGGCCTTTCCAAGGTCGAGCTGTGTGAGCTCGTTGCCCCCTGTAGAGCGCCTTGACACGCACAGTGCCCTGACAACCCGCCTCAATAGCAGCAGAGGTCGGCTCACCCAGTAGAGCTACATCGCCTTGAACCAAGTCAGGTCGCACTTCAAATAAGTGCTTAAGACCATTGTGTTCAGCAGCTACCTCTTCACAGGGATAGAAAACAAACGAGACGTCTACCGCAGGGTCGTCGACCTCAAGGGCTGCAGCTAATTGGGCTGCTAAGCCACCCTTCATATCACAGGCACCAAGCCCATAGAGACGGTCTCCTTCGATGCGAGCTTGCGCGTTGGAGTTGGCAGGGACAGTGTCAAGGTGTCCTGCAATAACGATCCGATGCTCTCTGCCTAGCTCTGACTTTGCAACGACGCTGTTCCCCACTCGGTGCACCGCAAGTTGGGACGACTCTTTCAAGCGCCTTTCAAAAAGATCAGCAATGGTCCCCTCATCGTGACTTTCAGAGGGGACGTCAACTAATTCAGCAGCTAGGTCTAAGAGATCAATCACTAGTCAAAGGTTAGGCGTTGCGTGTCAATTAACGTTCGCTGTGCATCGTTCTTCTAGTAGTGCAATACGTTCGTCACCTTGAACAGCCGCGATTCGCACATACTCAGCTCCAGCTTTTCCGTAAAATTCTCCGGGCGATGCAAGTAGACCAAGATCTTCGATAAGGCGTCTGACGAAAAGCCATGCGTCTCCCTCAGGCGCTGGGACCCATAGGTAGAAGCCTCCTCGGGGCAGGGGTGCCTCAACTCCTAAGCGCGCCATAATTTTCGATAAGCGTTCTAACCGTGCAAGATAGGTGGTTCGCTGATTTTCTACATGGTCCTGATCAGACAATGCTGCAACTGCTGCTGCCTGTGCCGGTCCGGGCACCATAAAGCCTGCGTGCTTTCGAATTTCGCGCAGATAGTTCACGATATCCGCGTCACCTGAGTAGAAACCGACTCGCAGACCGGCGAGGTTCGAACGCTTCGACAGCGAGTGGACCGATACCACGCCTTCAGATCCAGTCGACAGAATCGTTCGAGGGGGTCCATCCCACGTGAACTCGCAATAGCACTCATCGCTGAACACCGGAACATCGTTCCGTCGTCCCCACTCAGCTACTGCTTCAAGGTCATCGAGACCTCCGGCGGGATTTCCCGGGGTGTTAACCCACATTAAAAGAGCTCGTTTCGCGTCTTCTTCGGAAATCGACTCGAGTTGGATCGACCAATCCTCATTAACCGGGACCGCAACCGCTCGGCAACCTGCAAGTGTCGCTCCCATTTCGTAACTTGGGTAGCTCACGGCCGGGTAAAGCACGGTGTCTCTCGAAGGATTCCTTAGTTTCATCCAGTGCGGTAGGCCCGCCACAAACTCTTTCGTGCCGACCGCCGCCGCCACTTCCGATCCGGGATCAATTCGAACTCCAAATCTGGTGTGCGACCACGCCGCGACTTGCTCTCTGAAAGCCTCGGTCCCAATAGAGGGTGGGTAGCTTCGCTCAGTCTCAGACGTCGAAAGAGCCGCTACGACCGACGCCGGGGGCGGGTCAATCGGGGTGCCAATGGAACAATCTACTAAACCGCCAGGATGCCTCTCCCCTGACGCTTTTAGTTCGTCTAAACGATCGTAGGGGTAAGGAGGTGGAATGAAGGCTGGTGTCTCATTCATGAGGTTTCTCCAGAAGTACTGTTCGCAATGAATTCGGACAAAAGCTCACGTGAAATATCATCAAGCCGAACCGAGAGAAGTGTCCCATCTTCTTCATGCTGCTCTAACAAAACTTCGCCCTCCCTATGCGCGGCAGCCACAACGTCTCCCCGGCTCCAAGGAATTCGCAGTTGCACGACCTCAGTGAGACTTCTCAAACGGCTACCAACAGAGGCCAAAAGCTCATCCACACCGTTCCCGGTGCGAGCAGAGAAAGCAAGGGAACCTTCGTGTCGTTCAAGCATGTGATGCAATTCTTCGCCGTCAGCCATATCGCTTTTATTAAAAGCGACGAGTTCAGGAACGTCTCCCGCCCCTATTTCGCGCAGAACAAGCCGAACCGCTTCCATCTGTGCTTCCGGGTCAGAACCAGCGCCGTCTACAACGTGAAGAAGTAAATCAGCCTCCCCTACCTCTTCGAGAGTTGACTTAAACGCTTCGACCAAGTCAGTAGGAAGTTTTTGGATAAAACCCACCGTGTCGGTCATGAGCACAGTTTCTCCGCCCGGAAGCTGGAGGCGCCTAGTGGTTGCATCAAGCGTCGCGAAAAGGCGGTCCTCCACCATCACCCCAGCGCCTGTAAGGCGATTAAGAAGCGTCGATTTCCCAGCATTCGTGTATCCCACAATTGCAACTGTGTGGAATCTTGAGCGGCGACGAGATTTACGTTGGTTTTTTCGAGTTCGGCGAAGCCCAGTAAGGTCTTTCTCTAGCTTGGCGAGTCTTCTTTGGATTCTTCGGCGGTCAACCTCGAGCTGAGTTTCGCCGGGTCCTCGAGTACCGATACCGCCGCCTTGTTGGCTCAACTGGTTACCCCGTCCTCGGAGCCTCGGCAGACGATATTTGAGCTGCGCTAGTTCCACCTGCGCTTTGCCCTCTAAAGTTGTTGCATTTTGTGCAAAAATATCAAGTATGACGGCGGTCCGATCAAGGGCTGATCTTTTCAAAATCTTTTCAAGGTTGAACTGTTGCGCGGGGCTAAGTTCGTCGTCGAAAACGACAGTGTCAGCGTCAGCTTGATCAGATTCTTCTTGTATCTCGCTCGCTTTACCCTTCCCAACAAACGTCGCTGGATCAGGGGCTTCTCTTTTCTGCACCACCCGAGAGACGGGGTCTGCTCCTGCTGTGTCCACTAGCTGCGCCAGTTCATCCAGATTTGCGTCAATTTGATCACCAGAGGAGCCAGGAAACTGAACGCCAACCAAGACAATTTGTTCTCTGAAGGATCTGTCAATGAGACCAGTTGCTTCACCTGCGAATTCACCGAAACCTCCGCGGTGCGTTTCTTCGTGGCCTTCCTCAATCGAATCTGTCATAGCAAAAATTCAATATCCGCCGTATACGAAGCCGGCCCGATCAAAATTGGTTCCTCACCGACCACGACGCGCACCTTCCCACCGGCCATATCGACTTCTACGTCATCGCCGACGAGACCCCACCTATTAGATAAAACAGCAGCAGCAGTAGCACCTGTTCCACACGCTTGGGTAACACCAACTCCGCGCTCCCAAACCAACATTTCTAAAGTCGACGTCTCAGCCGAAGCAACACGAACCCATTCAACGTTTATGCCTTCCAGGAAAAGTGACTCGTACCTTGGCCCAAGGTTGGATACGTCGACTTCTGCCAGGTCATCGCAAAGAATAACTAAATGCGGGTTACCTAGATCTACTGTCGCGATCATTTCTGACCCGGCATCTATCTGAATCGCATCAGGTATTGCCGGGCCAGATTTTACGCGCCCCATCTCTACCGTTACTTGGGCAAGGGGGCCATCGCACTCAATTACTACTCGCCGCTTACCACCAGCAGTTTCGATGAGCAAAGAGGCATTACTCATTTTATTTGCCATCGCATAAGCCTGGGCTAAGCAACGAATCCCATTTCCGCTCATTTCGGCGACAGATCCATCTGCGTTTCGGAGCAACATAGTGAGATCGACCCCATTCCTGCCCGGCAGACCCAACAAAAGGCCATCTGCTCCGATTCCAGTTCTCCGGTTGCAGATTCGAGCAGCCAATTCAGAGAGGTTGTGTGGCTCTTCATCCAATAGCGCTACAAGGAAGTCATTCTCGAGGCCGTGGTGTTTAGTTAGTTGCATGATGAGCTCCTCTTCCATTGTCACAGCAATCGCGTCAATTACTGCGATGAAATTCCATTTATCACATTAGGAAGTTCTGCTCGAGTAACCCATTCCACTCGTGGGTCGCGTCGGAACCAGCGCTGCTGCCGCCGCGCAAAACGTTTAGTTCTTTGGACGGCAAGCTCAAGGGCCTCTGAAAGAGACAGTTCGCCCCTGACATGTAGCAAAAGCTCTCTATATCCTAATGCTTGGGACGCTGTCCGAGAAAGTTGTAGGTGACTCAGAGCTTCCACTTCTGCTAGGAAGCCTTCTTCTATTTGCTGCTCGTATCGGTTGGTAATTCGTTCGTCAAGCTCCGCTCTCTCAATTTCGATTCCGACTACTCGATATGGCACTTCGGGGTAATGATTTAGTCCGGGCCCGAAGGACGAAAAAGGACGACCGGTTCCTATTGTCACTTCCAGCGCTCGTATGATCCGGCGCCTATTGCTGCTTTCCATCCGCCCCGCTGCCGTCGGATCCAGCCCAACGAGCCTCTCGTGCAGGGCCTCCGTGTTTGACTCTCGTTCAAGTTCATTTGCTAGGTCTTCAAATCGGGGAGGTGGGCTTAGACCGTCAAGCACAGCTCGCAAATAAAGACCAGTGCCACCTACCAAGACCGGAATTCCATCTCGCTTTGTAATTTCCGATAGGGCTGTCGCATACGCGTTTTGAAAATCAACAAGCGTAAATGATTCAGTCGGCGCCACTAGGTCAATCAAATGATGTGCAACTTCCGACTGCTCTTCGGTTGAGGGCTTTGCCGTGCCTACGTTCATACCCCGATAAACCTGCATTGAGTCGATCGACAGGAGCTCCACTCTTGGAAAACTGCGCGCCACCTTCATAGCGAACGAGGATTTACCGCAGGCCGTCGGACCGACGATAACGAGTGGTAAAGCTCGGAGATCGTGAGACGCGCTCAGGAAGACTCCACAGGAATTCGAGTTTTGTGCTTGGGGGTAGCGGTTACTTCGAGCAATTCACCTTTGAGATTAAAGGTTCGCGCGCCGGTGATTCGAACCCGAGCATAGGAGCCCGCTCGGATAATGCTTTTGGAGGCGAAGTGAACGAGACGATTATGTCGTGTTCGCCCAGTGAGCATTTCGTTGTCACGTTTGGAGCGGCCTTCCACCACAACCTCTTCTTCATGCCCAACACGGGATTCGTTATTTCTTAAACTCGATCGCTCAATAACATTGCGCAGTCGTTGCATCCGATGGGCGCTGACGTCCGATGCTACGTAGTGGTCTTTGAGTTCCGCTGCTTCCGTTCCTGGCCTCGGGGAATACACAAACGTGTAGGAGTTATCGAACTGGATTTCCGCTGCCACCTCTAAGGTGGCCTCAAAGTCTTTTTCGGTTTCGCCCGGAAAGCCAACGATGATATCGGTGCTTAAAGCTAAGTCGGGTATCAGCTTCTTGGCCTCATTCGCACGCTGCAAGTATCTATCAGCCGTGTAACCCCTATGCATCGCCGAAAGAATTCTGTCACTCCCAGATTGAAGAGGGAGGTGTAGATGCTCACACACCTCATCAACTTCAGCCATGGCAGTAATCGTTTCTGGACGAAGATCTTTGGGGTGGGGACTGGTGTACCGAACTCTTCTGATTCCGCTCACGCTGGAAACTGAACGCAGTAATTCTGAGAATAACGGGCGCACTTTGGGGGACTCAGCAAGCCACGCTGGCCCGACTAAATCCTCTGGGTTATCAGGAAGGCCTTCTTTGCGCACTTGCAACGTTAAGTCACGGCCGTAACTGTTGACATTTTGACCAAGCAGCGTGATTTCAGTAACGCCGGAGTTGGCAAGTTGCGTGACCTCATCAATAAGTTCGCCAAAAGGTCGGGATATTTCCCTGCCACGCACGGCCGGCACGATACAAAAAGCACACGAGTTGTCGCACCCGATTTGAATGGTCACCCAGGCGGCATGTTGTGCATCACGTTTGACGGGAAGCGCTGAGGGAAAAGCTTCAGACTCTTCAAGTATCTCCGTAATCGGACCCGACTTTTGGGATACCTTAAGAAGTTCGCTAGCCCTTCCCACGTTGTGAGTGCCGAATACGACATCCACATGAGGGGCTCTCTGTTGAATGATTGACCTATCTTTTTGGGCAAGACAACCACCCACGGCAATTTGAAGGTCTGGCCTCGCTTCTTTAAGTTTCTTCAGGTTGCCAAGTTGGCCATAGAGCTTGTTGTCCGCATTTTCTCGAATGCAACAAGTATTCAAAACAATTACGTCGGCAGCTTCGACGGAGTCGGTCTCTTCCATACCTTCTTTTTCAAGCAGGCCGGCTATTCGCTCCGAGTCATGCTCGTTCATCTGACACCCGTAGGTGCGAACTAGGTACCTGCCATTCATTTCCATAATGCTATTGGGAGATCACCGGTGTGTGGGGCCTGCTACGAGTCGACGTAATCCAACTCTTGGATCTTATCTGCGCGTAAATAAGAAGTTATCGGACATATGTTCTCTGATTGAGGACATGTGAGTTAGATAATCCTTCATGGTTCCGTTGTAATTGCCATCTTGTCGTCTGTTCTCTGCTCCTTCGAAGTTGTAGTAGCCCGGTGTGCAGTCCCGATTTCGAGTCGTCTTCCCGCGGTGGGAAATAACTTCTTGAACCCATGCCTCTTCTGCCTCATTCGTGCAGTCAAGACTGTGGATTGCGTTCTTCCGAGCAAAATCAATGCACTCAGCGATGTGTTCGCCTTGGCTATTAAGAACATCCGTCAAATTGAAAGCAAAGAACGCTTGGTAGCCGCCCATGATAAAAAGATTGGGATAGCCCTGGGAATGAATACCAAGCAGCGTCCTAATTCCATTTTCGTACTTTACGTTGAGGTCAAGTCCACTTTCACCAATTATGTGGTTATAGATTCCCGTTTGCTGCACCTCAAAACCTGTTGCATAAATGAGCAGATCCACTTCGTACTGCACTCCATCAAACTTGGGTCCGGCTTCGGTAATTTCTTTCACTCCCTCTCCATTGGTATCCACGAGGGTCACATTCGCACGGTTAAAACTTGGGAGATACTCGTTGTGGAAACATGGGCGTTTACACATCAGCATGTACCAAGGTTTCAACGACTCAGCAGTTGACGCATCCTCAACGACCTCATCAATGCGCTTATGAATCCTCATCATCGCGTCGATGTTCGCGTTTTCTTGGCGTTGAACTTTTTCTTCCTTCGACATAGCTGCGCGCCTCGCCTTAACCGCATCAGGCACTTGAGGGCCCTCTATAGCCCGCTGTCTCCTTCGAGCTTGCCAACCAGGCTCAAGCGTCGCCGCCCATTCGGGATCAGTTTCCCAGTCGTCGCGCACGTCAATCGATGACGGCGTTCGTTGGAAAACGTAGAGCTCCTTCGCCGCCTTAGCTAATTCAGGTATGGCCTGTACAGCACTCGCTCCTGTACCAATTATCGCAACTCGCTTATCCGCAAGATTCTCAAGCTCCGCCCCCGTGTACTCATAGTCCCAGCGCGAGGTGTGAAACGAATGACCAGCGAACTTTTCAATTCCATCAATTTTCGCAAGTTTCGGCTTTGACAAAGTTCCGTTGGCACAAATAACGAAACGAGCACGCATCTCATCCCCGCGATCCGTCTTAACAACCCACATCTCGCTTTCTTCATCCCAGACAGTTGATGTAACCGTGGTACCAAAGACGGCAAGATCGTAGAGATCGAAACGCTCGGCGATCTTTTTGCAATACTCGTAAATTTCTTCGCCGCCAGCGTAATGTCGCGACGGAACATACCCAGTCTCATCGAGCAGCGGCAGATAATCATAAGCAACGACGTCACACGCGACCCCGGGGTACCGATTCCAATACCAAGTTCCTCCAACGTCGGCGCCCCGCTCAACAATTCGAATACTTTCCACTCCCTTTTCGCGTAAACGAGCGGACGTAAGTAAGGCAGAAAAACCACCGCCGATGAAGAGCACCTCGACAGCATCGTGCAGAGGTTCGCGGTCTTCTACTTCATGGCTGTGCGGATCTTCGGCGTATTTCGCTAACTCGCCAGAGAGATCAGATGTGTAGCTATCTGTCCCAGGGGGACGAAAACCCAGCCGCAAGTCTCTCTCTTCGCTGAATTTTTCTTTTATTCGATCATAGAACTCTTGGGGAGGACGGTCTCCGCCATCTTTCGAGTAGTCAAAGTCGAAAACATTCTGGGGTTTTTCTTGCTTGTCGGCCATCGCTATGATCCTGAGTGAAATTTGATTGGCCTTAAATTTATATCTCAGAGCATCGAACGCGATGCTTGGAGCGCTACAAATGATTCTCTTTGCCGATATCTCCCATTGGAGCCTCGTCAAAATAGAACCAAGAAATAACGTGTCCTCTTGAGCTAGTCGTCGACGGCGTCTAATTCGTCTTCTGCCTCGATATCGGCGTTATCGTCACCTTCAATTGTCTCACCTAAGCCGAGCTGAGATCGAATACGTCCATCGATTTCGACCATCACTTCCGGGTTATCAGTAAGAAATTGCTTGGCGTTCTCTCTACCTTGTCCTAGCTGTTCACCTTCGTAGGTGTACCAAGCACCTGATTTTTTGACGAATCCCTGCTCGACACCAACATCTACAAGGGAGCCTTCACGACTAATCCCCTTGCCGTACATGATGTCGAATTCAGCTTGCCGGAACGGCGGTGCAACTTTGTTCTTGACGATCTTGACACGAGTGCGACCACCAGTTATCTCGCCATCGGATTTGATTGCTTCGATTCGTCGTATATCAATCCTGACAGAAGAATAGAACTTCAGCGCCCGGCCACCTGGAGTGGTCTCAGGGCTGCCGAACATGACACCTATCTTTTCTCTTAATTGATTAATGAAAATACAGATTGTTTTGGTCTTATTTAGATTGGCCGTGATCTTTCTTAACGCCTGCGACATGAGGCGTGCTTGCAAACCAACGTGGGTATCACCCATTTCACCTTCAATTTCAGCGCGAGGTGTTAATGCCGCCACCGAGTCAAT
>DKNM01000123.1:0-58041 GCA_002470695.1 Candidatus Neomicrothrix sp. UBA7388 | reverse complement strand
TGTTAATGCCGCCACCGAGTCAATGACCACCACATCAATAGCTCCGGAACGGATCAACATGTCCGTGATTTCGAGGGCCTGTTCGCCTGTATCAGGTTGAGAAATCAACAGTTCATCGACATCAACACCGATGTTTTTCGCGTATTCCGGATCCATCGCATGTTCCGCATCGACATACGCGCAGGTACCACCGGTTCTCTGGGCTTCAGCCACGACATGCATTGCTAAGGTTGACTTTCCGGATGCTTCAGGCCCGTAGACTTCGACGACACGGCCACGTGGGAGCCCACCGATACCAAGAGCCATATCTATCGCAAGGCTGCCCGAAGACACAGCCTCAACTTTCATTTGGCCTCGTTCCCCCATTTTCATAACGGAACCTTCGCCAAATTGACGTTCAATCTGCGCCAATGCCATGTCAAGTGCTTTATCTCGCTCCACGCTGCTAGTCCTCCTCGGACAAATTTCGATTTCGAACAAACCAATTGTGATAAACGGGCAAATCGTTAGCCCTGTCGATGGAAACGGTACGTCTAGGGTGTGACGCTGAACTTCTGCGCACACCGTCAGAGTACATTCGAACATCTGTTCGGGCAAGGATCGAACAAATGTTCTGTAAAATTTTTTGTTCTGCAAAATAAGTCAGAAACGGCAAGACTCACCACATGAGCACTCATTTAAACGATGAAGATTTCGAACTTCTTACAATTACACGTGACCGCGGCGTTGCCTTCGCCTCAATCAGCGCACCTCCAATGAACGTGATGACTCCATCGTTGTTTAGGGAGCTAGCCAAGTTCGGTGCGCAAATTGCAGAAGATGACTCTTGCCGTGTCGTAGTACTGCGGAGCGATGACCCGGACTTCTTTATCGCCCATTTCGACGTCTCAGCTATTCTCAACTTCCCAGTTGAGGGCCCCGCTGAACGACCAGAGCAGTTGGAAGGCTTTCATTTAATGTGCGAGACCTTCAGAACGATGCCCAAGGCCACAATTGCCGAAATCGGAGGTCGCGTAGGCGGCGGCGGTAGCGAACTTTCTATGTCGTGTGACATGCGCTTTGGAGCTATTGGTCGAACGGTAATCAACCAAATGGAGGTTCCGATCGGTATTCTCCCGGGAGGCACAGGCACACAGCGTCTGCCGCGACTCATAGGGCGCGGTCCAGCGATGGAAGTAATTTTAGGCGGAGTAGACATTGATGCGGAGACCGCAGAACGTTGGGGTTACCTCAACCGAGCCCTTCCCCCAGAAGAGCTCCGCTCACACGTAACTGAGTTGGCGCTACGTATCGCCTCATTCCCGCCGGCAGCAGTAGCGCTTGCGAAAGAATCAGTTAACAATGCTGATACCTTGCCTCTTCTCGAAGGCCTGCTGGAGGAGAGATACCTTTTCCAAAAGCTCCTGCGCACAGACGAGGCGATGCCCGCCATGAAGAGCTTCCTGGAACAGGGAGGCCAAACCCGAGAAGCCGAGAAAGAAATGGGTGAACTGGTTACCAAGGTCGATTGGTCAAACCCCCAATCACCCTAACCACTTGGAGTTAACGAAAGTGCGGAGCAACTTCTTCGATAAATAAGTCCATTGAAGTTTTTTTGCGTTCCATCGGACCAAACGTGAAGTCGGGGACGATCAATTCATCAAGACCCAAATCAGCATATTCACCCACTATTTCGACCACCTCACTCGGCGTGCCGATGATGGTCGCCCTTCCAAAATCTTGCTCTCGAAATCGCGAAAGTTTGCTCGCGTCATCCGATATGAACATCAACGCACAGGCCGAACGCTGAATAGTGTTGGGGTCGCGACCCAACTCATGACAGTGGTTATCGAGCACTTGACACAATTCGGCAATGTCATTGGGCATTCCCCAGTAGTTCCATTCGTCGGCATGCATCGCTGCAGTTCGGAGGGTTCTTTTTTTTCCACCGCCACCAATCATTATGGGAATTTTCTCCTGAACCGGCTTGGGGTCTAATGGAGCATCCAGCACCACGTAATGCTCACCCGTGTAGTTGGTGCGCGTGTTAAGGAGTAACGAGGAAATAATCTCGACCGCTTCGTCGAGCCGGTCCAATCTACCTTTCACCGTTGAAAAGTCGAAGCCGTATTTTTCGTGCTCATTTTCTTGCCAACCAGCTCCGATTCCAAGAACAACTCGCCCATTTGAGATGTGATCAATCGTTGCCGCTATCTTCGCTGTTAAAGCGGGATTTCGATAAGTATTTCCCGCAACCAAAGGCCCAATGCGCACTCTCGGAACGCTCGCCGCTATGGCTGCCAAAATCGACCAAGCTTCGTGAATTGGCTGATCAACATTTTCTTCGTTGGGCATAAAGTGATCCGCATACCAGATGCCGTCCCATCCGGTGCGTTCTGCATGAATGCATCCTTCCAGAGTGTCTTCCCACGACTGACCATTACCCGTCCAGAAACCGAAGCGCATATAGCAAGCTTCTCAGAAGTTCGGGCCCCGCGCTTACCGAGTGCTCTAAAACAAATGTTTCGTCTGCATAATCGAATATTCAGGTCCCTCGGGATGAAGAACACTTTCCACCAAGAGCAATTTCCTCACTTGAAACGAAGCCTCTATCTCAGTGCCTTCAAGGTCAGTTTTTTTGTTGCCTTTGATACGCCCAATTGTTATGTGCCCAACGAATGGCAGTTCGCTTTCAGCGGCTAAGTGGCGGGTAGCCGACCGCACCTGTTTTGCAAGATTTGTCAACCCTTGAACAGGCACCACAACATTGCCTCTGCCGAGAATACGAATCTTCGGACCAATCTCAACATTGGTGCGCTCGGCTCGGATCTCTTCAAAACATTTTATAAGTTCGCTACGATTTACTGCTTCGAAGAATTGGAGCGTCGAGTGCAGGCGACGAGACGGCACCCATCTAACATCCTCTTGTCCGCCATTCAAATCTCTCAAAATGCGCACAAGATGATCACTCAGTGCGACTGCAATAAACGCTCGAACCAATGTTTAACGCGCCCCTTCGAGATGAAGGCGAAGAAGATTCAAAACAGAAATTGTACTGAATTGACGTATGCGTTCTAGATCACCCGGAAGACTGACCTTTTCAACAGTTTCAAACCCCTCCATCGACACAGCAAGCCAAGCAGTCCCAAACGGGTGAGTGTCGCTTGCCCGCCTCGGGTCCTCAATCGCCGTTGTAGCAACACCAACATCTGCGACCAGTATTCCGCGAGCAACGCGCGCCATCTGCATAGCGGCGTCGTCAGGCTGCCAAGTTGAAGGGTCGCCTTTTAACAGGTACGAAAGTATTCCCGCACCCCGCGCTACCACTCCCCCGGCAAAGGCTTCAGTTCCGCTACGAGCTGTAGCAAGGCGGTTTGCAAGGTAGCCACCGGTGGTAGTTTCTACCACTCCAACGCTAAGACCTCGTTGAGCTAAAGATGTCAAGACCGTCGACTCCATATTGTCGTCATCAACGGCAAAAATAAGGTCACCTAGCTTCGCGCGAACAACGGCCTCTTCCGTTCTTAACATTTCATCAACTTCGGCTTGAGTTTCGGCTTTCGCAGTGACGCGAACTTTGATTCCTTCTACGCCACTAGCGAGGAAAGCCAGAGTCGGATTTCCTTTTTCTTCAAGGTCAACTATTTGATCATTAAGGATTTCCGCCAGCCCTGACTCGCTCTGACCCCAGGTTCGCAACACCCGGCTTTCGATGACGAACTTCAACCCGGCTCGCTTCTGCAAATCGGGCAATACGGTTCCCAAGATCATTTCTTTCATTTCGTAAGGAACCCCAGGAACGGCATAAATTACTTTCTCCCCACCACCCGAACTCGCAACAGGCACCACGAGTCCGGGAGCCGTCCCCGGCTGTTGCTCTATTGGTCGCGCTCCATACGGCACCATCGCCTGTCGCAGATTGTTATCGGGCATATCTCTGCCGCGGCTGCGAAACATTTCTCGAATGCGATCAGCAATGTCGTTATCGAATACGAGTTCAGATCCCGTGACACTGGCAATGACGTCCCTAGTAATGTCATCTTGAGTAGGACCCAACCCGCCACACATGATCACTGCGTCACTTCTTTCAAGGCCTAGCCGCACCGATTCCTCGATTCGCTGCCAGTTGTCACCAACCTTTGTTTGGTAGTGACTGTCAATACCGGCCAAGGCAAGTTGTTCACCCATCCATGATGAATTCGTGTCAACGATCTGACCAAGCAAGAGTTCGGTTCCCACTGCGATAATTTCACATTTCATTTTTTGCCCCTATTAATCTGCGCTCCGGCGCCTACGCCACTGCGGTCGGACTTTGATAGATAAGCGAAGGGCCATGGCGCTAATAGCCTTCGCCTAATTGAGTTTGAGCGACTTTGCGTGCATCGATCAGATACGCACACCCAGTTTGAAACGTTAGAACTACCGCCAACCAGAGGGTTGCCGTCGCAATCCAATGAAATGATCCAGCTATGGATGGCATTACGGCAAAGCCGATCGCCCAAAGCTGAAAGAATGTCTTCCACTTCGCTGCCTTCGTTGCGGGCACGGTAATGCCACGACGACCAACTCGCGAGCGATACGCACTAATAACCAATTCACGCAGGGCAATGACTGCTACCGGAACCCAGTGAAATTGCTGATTGGCTACCAACGCGGACATTCCACCTAAAACCAACACTTTGTCTGCGAGCGGGTCCAGAAACGCTCCCGAACGGGTCGCCCCTTGGCGACGCGCCAACCAGCCATCGACGAAATCCGACATACCAATACTGAATCCGACGATAAAAGTCGTCCATGAAGGTTCGTTCGCAACTACAAGAAACACGAAGACAGGTGTCGCAACAATGCGCGCCACCGTGATGATGTTGGCGGGAGTCAATAAAGCTGTCGGACCGTAGGTCGGCTCAATTCCCTTTTTCACCGAAGCACTTCCACCGAACTGGCTTCGAGATCAGGACCTTCGGATCGATCGACCGAAACCTTGTAGAACTGACCAGTTTTCAAATCAGTCGGAACTCTAACTACACCGTCGATTTCCGGGGCTTCGCGATAGGAACGGCCTATGCCAGGCGCATCAACCAGAATCTCTATAGTTTTTCCAACCAATTGATCTCTACGATTCGCAGTGATGCGATCCTGCAATTCACTTAATTCAGCATGGCGCTCAAGCATCAAACTACCCGGAACTTGTTCACCCAAATCAGCGGCGTAAGTGCCATCCTCCTGTGAGTACGTGAAAAGCCCGCACCAATCAAGTTGAGCTTCTTCGAGCCATCGAACCAGTTCAGCTTGATCATCCTCGGTCTCGCCCGGATAGCCAACGATGAAATTCGAACGAAATGCTGCCCCCGGATACTCACTGCGGATTCTGGCAATGCGCTCAAGGAACTTACTCCCTTGACCCCACCTTCTCATCCGACGAAGATGCTCTCTGGTTACGTGTTGAAGTGAGAGGTCGAAGTAAGGCACGCCGGTTTTCAAAATGACTTCGATCAACGCGTCCGACAAATCGGATGGGTACAGATACAGCAGGCGGACGCGATCTACTTGTTCTCGAACGGCGTCAACTAATTGAACGACAGATCCTCGTTCCCCTCGATCCGATCCGAAACTAGCGAGGTCTTGAGCAACTAAAACTATTTCCCGGACGTTGAGATCTTCTACCTCCTGCAAAATAGATTCAATCTCGCGGCTATTTTGAGGACCTCGAAATGATGGGATTGCACAGAATCCACATGCGCGGTCACATCCTTCAGCGATTTTCACGTAAGCCCAAGGAAGCGCCGAAGCTGGGCGTTGCAGATTCAATAAGTCAAGTCGAGGGACAGGCTCATCCGCAACGATCTCGAGGCCAGACGGCTTCTTGGTCAGATTTACCGGAACTCCGAATCCTGCCACGAGATCAACTTCGGGTAGTGCGTCGGAGAGCTCACTCCCATAACGTTCCGCCATGCAGCCGGTGACCACGATCTTGGAATCAGGGCGGCGTTGTTGATTTATTTCAAGTACAACTCCGACGGACTCTTCGCGCGCTTCTTCAATAAATGCGCACGTATTCACGACGACTAAGTCGGCGGAAGATGGGTCCTCCACAGAGACAAGGCCATCTCCTATAAGAGTCCCTGCGATCTTGTCTGAATCAACTTGGTTTTTGGGGCAACCAAGCGTATGGAGGTAGAAACTCTTCTGTGACTCAGCCATTACACCTATAGGGTACGGCTTGAGATTTACTCATTGATCGCGAACGGCAATTATCCTGATTTCATGGCCAGCGGCCCTCACTTCCCAAATGTAGAGCGGACTCAATTTGTGATTGAGGGCATGTCATGCGCTGCATGTGCTGCCAAGATCGAAGAAGCCTTAGAAGCGCAAGAAACGGTCCAAAGTGCGCGCGTCAATTTTGCAACCTCGACTTCTCTGATACTCCACGAGCCAGATGTACCGCTGCGAAACCTGACTGAGATCGTAGACAGCCTGGGCTTCCGGGCTCTTCCTGAATCTGATAGGCAATCGGTCCAAGCCTCTAGCGAAGCCGCTCTCCGTCGAAGGGCGATACCGGCCCTGGTAATCGCCTTATTCGCAATGTTGTCGATGTTTGTTCGCTTCCCAGCAATCGACTGGATCATTGCAGCGCTTACAACAGTCAGTGTCTGGTGGGCAGGTTGGGGTTTCCACCGCTCTGCGAAAATACAAATAGCCAGAAGATCTTTGGCGATGGACACACTGATTTCACTCGGCGCAATAGCCGCCTGGTCATGGTCGGTCGCGGTGCTCGCGATCGGTGCCGATCAAGGACTGCATTTCGGTGGCGCCAGCTCAATTATCGCCTTTGTGCTTTTAGGAAAATGGTGGGAAGCACGCGCCTTGAAAACTTCCGGCGATGCCCTCGAATCTCTGGCACAGATCACACCAGATCATGTTCAGCTAACCAACGGCGAGATATTAAGACTGGATCAAATAGTTGTCGGGACCGAATTCATCGTTGCGCCCGGGGAACGAATCGCCACCGATAGTGAAGTGTTGCAAGGTCATTCAGAGGTGGATGCATCCCAATCAACAGGTGAGACTTCACTGATCGAAGTTTCACCTGGATCATTAGTTTCAGGCGGGTTTCTGAACTGCAGCGGAGCGTTAACTCTGCGGGCAACCGCTGTCGGCAACGACACTCATCTGGCCAGAATCGCCCAACTTGTCGAAGAAGCGCAGGCGACGCGCGCTCCAATCCAACGGATTGCAGATCAAGTCGCCGCTAAATTTGTTCCCGCTGTAATTCTGATTTCAGTCGGGACTTTCTTCACGCATTGGCTAGCCACAGGAATAACAGATAATGCTCTTATCGCCTCAGTAGCAGTACTAGTCGTGTCATGCCCCTGCTCTTTGGGTCTCGCTACCCCGCTCGCCATTTTCGTTGGGACCGGAAGAGCAGCTCAGCTTGGTGTGATGGTCGCAGGTGCTCACATACTGGACTCGTCTAAAGCCATCGACACAGTGGTCTTCGACAAAACAGGCACAATCACGAAGGGCACACCTTTCATAACCGATGTCCTTGCACCTAACGAGAGCAAACTAACTCTCCTCACACTTGCGACAGAACTCGAGTCAAGATCCGGGCATCCGATTGCACAAGCCTTCAAGTTCTTCCCCAGCACCCCGTCCGAGATCCAAGACTTCACTATGCACCCCGGAAAAGGAATTAGCGGACTAGTGAATGGCATCGAGGTAAGGATCGGGAAAGCGGAGCTCTTTGACAGAATCCCTCAAACGCTGACAGCGAGCTCCTCTCAAGAATCAATATTGTTTATTGGTAGAGGCAGCATCGCCGAGGCGAAAGTCACTTTGGGTGACGAAGTTCGAACGACGAGCGCTGAGGCGATTGAGTTGCTTCGCCAACTAAAACTTGAGGTGGCACTTCTTTCTGGAGACTCCTACCAAGAGACACGGAATGTGGCAGACAAGGTCGGCATCCTGAACTTCAAAGCGGACGTCCTTCCCGAAGACAAGCACCGGTTCATCTCTGACCTTCAATCTGAAGGAAAATGCGTAGCTATGGTGGGTGACGGGATAAACGACACTCCTGCGCTAGCAGCTTCCGATCTCGGCATTGCACTCCAATCGGGGACTGCCGCAGCCCAGCGAGCGGCAGATTTAACAATTATCACAAATGATCCCCGAGCTGTAGCCGACGGAATTGCTCTCTCAAGAAAGACGCTTAGAGTTATAAAAACAAACCTCGTTTGGGCCTTTTCATACAACTTAATTGCGATGCCTCTTGCAATCACTGGATTGTTGCGCCCAACTCATGCAGCTTTCGCAATGGCTCTTTCCTCCTTGTTGGTGGTCACCAATAGCCTTTCCTTGCGCCGTTTCACAAGCTTGAGCAGCGAATCACCCGCCTGAATGCCCAGCCGCTTCAGACCCTCTCAGTGCCTCTTAGCAAATCAGCTGTCAATAGGTGCAGATATTGCCATCTCTATGCGCCTAACCTCAGAGGCGTGAAGGATCTCAAACCCCGTGTTCTCTCAGAACCAGAAGTTCTAGAGCGCCTCAAAACCAAACGCGGACAACCAGGTTATTTAGCAATGTTCAGCTCTTGGCTCGGAGGCGTGATTACGGACCCAGCCTTGATGCAAATTCCTCTTGATGACCATCTCGTCCATCGCGGACATGGCGTATTCGATACATGCACCCTCGGCGATGGCAAGTTATACCGACTAAATACTCACCTAGACAGATTGCTTCGGAGCGCTTCCCTCGCTCGAATAGAACATCCATGGACTAAGAATGATCTGATCAAGATGGTGGCTGGCACCGCCGCAGCTTCCAACGTACGAGATGGATCTGTGCGGTATTGGATCACCACGGGGCCCGGCGGCTTTTCTCCGAGCCCAAAAGAGTGCCCCGAGGCCTGTTTCTACTGCGTTATTTTCGATCCAATTCCTTTAGCTGGATCTAAATCCGGGCCCCTGTCTGAAGGAATCAACGAAGTAACAGTTCTCGATACGCCGATGAAGCCCCCTCTCCTAGCGACAATCAAATCCAACAACTATTTGCTCAATGTCCTCACCCACATGGAGGCAGTAGACCGAGGAGGAACGTTTGGAATTCTCGTCGATGATTTGGGTTATGTCGCCGAGTCGTGTGTATTGAACGTTGCGTTCATTACCCAAGAAAAAGTGCTGCGCACGCCACCGTTCGAAGGGATTTTATTAGGTGCCACTATTCGTCGCGTTATGGACCTCGCAGCCTCAACATTGTCCGAAGAAAACCTGATTTCAGACGTTGATCAATCGCCTATTCTCGCGTCTGAAGTCTCGGGAGATCAGATTTCTGAAATGTTTCTCTGTGGAGGAGACACCCACCTATACCCCGTTTTGTCTTGGGACAAAATCCCTGTTGGTCAAGGAAAAATTGGACCGGTCGCAAAACGCCTAACCGAATTACTCGAAGCGGAGGGCACCGGGCAAACATCGGGTGACCCGGACGACTTCATAGACGTTCTTTACGATCAATAACGAAGCGAAAGGGTGCTGATGCGCTTTAGCGACCGGGTCGGCCAACTTATTCATTCACCGATAGGTGCTGCGCATGCCCTCACTGGACTGCGGACTAACGACCGCGCTCTTTTGGACCTCTCTCAGGCTGCCCCTTCTTTTCCACCTTCTAAAGCTGTGCTTGAACAAATCTCAGAAGCGGTTCATCGCCCAGACACCGGCCGCTACGCTCCGCAACCTGGTTTACCGGCACTAAGGGAAGCATTTGCTCAAGATTTAAATCGCGGATATGACTCAAACCTTGGGCCCGACTCAATCTTGATTACTGCTGGGTGCAACCAAGCGTTTTGCGTTACCGCAAGCGCTCTGACTTCACCCGGCGACGAAGCAATTCTGGTAGCCCCATTCTACTTCAATCACGATATGTGGCTACAAATTGAGGGCGTTAGAAACCGATACTTGAATTGCGGTCCTGAACTTTTGCCCGATCCAGATGAATTGCAGGGACTCATAACAGCGAAAACGAAGCTAATCACTTTAGTAACTCCGGGTAATCCCACGGGTCAGACTGTTCCCAAGCAACTAATCCACCAATTCGCCGAAATAGCGAGGGAAAACGGCATTGCCTTAATCCTCGATGAGACCTACAGGTCTTTTCGTCGCGGACAGGGAACCGCTCACGACCTGTTTCAAGATCCAGCCTGGGGTGACCACATAATTAGCCTGCATAGCTTTTCTAAAGATTTCGCCATCCCCGGCTACAGGTGCGGGGCGGTAGTCGGTGGCCCCGCAGTGATCACTGAGGCACTTAAAGTTCTAGATTGCATATCAATCAGCGCTCCTCGGATAGGACAAGAAGCCGCCCTCGCAGGACTACGTCACGCACAAGAATGGCGCCTGAACCAAGTCACGAAGGTAAAAAGTCTAGAGGAACAATTCCTGACTGCTATGAGTAGCCAGCCCGGAGGGTTCAGCCTTAAGTCTTCCGGCGCCTACTTTGGGTGGGTTGAGCATCCCCGAAAGGATTTAAGCAGCGAAGAGGTAGTTACAAGGCTGGTGCTCGAAAACGATGTTCTTGCGATTCCTGGAACAGCCTTTACGCCAACTGACCAATCAATGCTTCGTCTGAGTTTCGCAAACCTAGATTCGCATGAGATTGATGAACTCCCTGCGCGACTAAATGAATTTTCCGGGAGCTAGATCTAGTCTCAAGATGTGGCAGAACCCATTGATCCGCGACCTACCTCTTCAAAGGCCGTCTCCGATGTTCCGATCACCTTTGTAGCAGCATCTGATTTACCCAGTTTCGAGTCAGCCGTAAGCACTGCCACCGCCATGGCTCTTGACACAGAGACTGTATATAACCCTGAAGCTTTCTCCGGCCCAAACCCGTCACCAGGCGAACTGCGAGTGATTTCGGTCGCAACTAGAAATTCAGATGACTTTGAACAAGCTTGGGTGATTGATGTAACCAAAGTCGATCGCTCAATCATCGCCGAGGCATTAAACGGTACGTCGGCAGACGCTTGGAATGCCGACTTCGATGCTCGCGTCCTAGATCGTGACCTTTTCACTCAAGCAAAAGACACCTCTTCGCCGACGGCGTCTATCTCTTGGTGGGATGCTCAACTGGCAGATGCTCTACTTCACCAGGGCAGGACTGGTTTCAGCTTCTATCACGGTCTGGCATGGGCAGTTGAGTGGTACTTGGGTCTCGAGGCTGAAGGTAAGGGGACAACCCAGCTCTCCTACACCAAAAGCGGAGAATTGACCGATGCTCAAATCACATACGCTGCTGCTGACGCTGTCGAAACACTCTGGGTTGCGGATGAAATCAGATCACGAATTTCTCTCAACGGACTCGACACCGTTTGCAGACTTGAGCAGGGGGCCCGACCCTTCCTTGACCATATGGAAAGAGAAGGCTTGCCATTTGATTGGTCTGGCTGGGAAAGTCGTCTTCTTCAAATGGAAGCCGACCGGAAGCAGGTCTCTCACCGCCTTGCCGAGCTAACAGGGGGAGGCCAGGGAACTCTTTTCGAGACAACCCTTGAACCATCATGGAACCCAGGCAGTGAGCGACAAGCAAAAGAAGTCTTGAACGAATGGAGCAAAGCAGAAGTCGACGCGTGGTCTATTACGAAGTTTGGAAAATCTCGACTTCTTCTACCAACTGACCCCCTCACTGCGTCGGTGCTAACGGAAATAGGAGGACCGATTAGCACTTCCCTACTTGAATATCGGGATCTAACCAAAGTGCTTTCAACTTACGGAGAATCGATCAGAGAACACATCGACGAGGCCGGCAGAATGCACTCAGAGTATTTGCAAGTTGTTGGAACTAATACGGGCAGGTTGGCTAGTCGCCGGCCGAACGCACAAAATTTTTCACCGAAGATGAAAGAGTATATTCGACCTGCTGACCCTGATCGAGTCTTCGTGTACTCCGATCTCAGTCAGGCAGAACTGCGATTCGCTACTCAAGTAGCCAAAGACGAAAATTTGCGCGCAGCTTTTATTGCGGGGGCCGACATCCATGTCGCGACAGCCGAGAGAATGTTCGGCGCCGACATGACTATGTTGGAAAGCGGCGATCCGAAGACTTTTAATGACTTACGAGACAAGGCAAAACGAATAAATTTCGGCATCGTGTACGGCCAGCGCGGCGGCGGTTTGGCCAGAAGTCTCTCGCAGGCGGGAGTTGAGACCAACGACGAAGAGGGCCGCCAATTACTAGATCAATATTTAGCCGCATACCCAAAGATTGCATCGTGGGTGGCGGATCGAGACAAGTTCATTGATCAATTGGCTTCCTCTCATACCGAAATTGACTGGGGACTTACACTCAATTTGCACACTCTTTGGCCTGTTGTGCGTCGCGCAATGCGAGAGCACAGAGATCAACATCGCAATTGGCCTACCGCCGAGCAAGTCAAGGATCTCTTAGGCGAGAACTACAACATCAATGAAGTTGCCTGGGCATTGTCTTTTGAAGCTTCAGTTGTTGTTGACCAGCACGGAGAGACATTTGGGTTTAACTCCTTCACAGAGTCGGGCAGGCGGCAACAGTTCACCTTTCACACAGAGTCCATCTTGGAGCAGGCCGCCAAGACGATAGTCAGCTCGCCCAAAGAGGGACCAAAGCAAGTGCGAATAAATATCGCAGATAGACACAAACGGAACTTAGAGGGAGAAAGCGGCCTGCTCTCAGCAGCAGAAATTACGAAAGTACTTGAAGAACGCTCTTTAAGAAGAGCCATCGTTGACGAAGTCAACGACTCTATGGGGCGTGACTCAATGCTGTTGCTACTTAATAAGTCTCTAACTGCAAAAATTTCACAGATGGCCAACGCATACCGCAACGCCCCAATTCAAGGTGGCGTAGCTGACATCATGCTCGAGGCATACGCCTTCCTTAGTGAGCGGCTTACCCGATTCGAAAGGGCTGTCGGGGTGCAAACCGTTCACGACAGCGTGGTTATCGAATGCAACCGCGCCGACGCTGAAGAGGTCGCTGTTGTCGTCCAAACAGCCCTGGAGGATGCCATGCATATTTGGTGCCCCGATATCCCAGCTCGAGCCGACACAGATATTCGGAACTCTCTTTCAGATAACGACGTGATTCAAACCATCTAGGATGTTCTTGGGGGGGGTTTCTTTGCGCGTTCTTGAAAAGTCTGAGATCGATGCGTTTCGTGTCGATGGCGTAGCACATATCAAAAAAGCGGTTTCACGCGAACTCGTTCAAGAAATACTCAAGTCAGTAGATCGCCTAATTAACGAACCAGGGCGCTTTGGCGGGTCAATGACGGCGCCCCACGATCCAGGCATGTTCTTTCAAGACCGATACCTGTACACAACACATCACGAATTTCGCAGATACGCAGACACTTGCGGGCTGGCAGCTATTGCTGCAGTTGCCACAGGCTCCAAAAAAATTCGCCTCTACTACGACCATGTGTTCGTCAAAGACCCCGGGACCCAAGAAAGTTTCGTTTGGCATCAAGACCGACCGTATTGGGCTGTCGACGGCACTCAAATCTGCTCGACATGGCTCGCCCTAACCGACACAAACGCAAACTCAAGCGCGCTTGAATTCGTTCGAGGCTCGCATCTTTGGAACAAAACATTTAAACCCGAGTACCCCGCTCTCGAAGGGCGCTCACCTGAAGAGGTCGAGAAGGCATTATGGAAAGGAGTTGCTCAACACATCTCTTCATTCGAAGAGCAGTGCCCTGTTTTTGAAGACGAGCCCGATCGCTACGAAATTCTTAACTTCGACGTGCAAGCTGGTGATGCCCTAATGTTCGACTTCCGAACCGTTCATCGGAGTGGCCCTAATCGCGGGAATACGCGTCGTGCAGCTATTTCATGGCGCTGGCTAGGTGACGACGCTTTCTGGGACCCAAAACCCGGCGCGGACCCCATTATTGGTGAGAACGACACAATTTTGAGCGCAGGAGCTCTAATCACTGACGACGAGGCATTTCCCCCTATTTACACAACTACAAACCAATCAAAAAGCAACCCCATAAGGTCTAGCATCATCACATGAAACTTGAACTCGCTGATCGACTTGAACTGCTTGAACTACCGGGACGTTACGGTGACGCAATCGATGATCGTAATTGGGACAATCTCAAAAGAATCTTTACAGAAGATGCAGTGTTCGACCTAACAGGAGTTGGCGCACGCCGACTAGAAGGTCTGGACGACATCGTCCACTTCATGGACGTTGAGGCTGACCATCCCAAGACTCACATGATGACAAACATTTACATAGACGTAGATAGCTCAGTAAAGATGAACTTCAGAATCGTGGCGCTACTCGGCAAGGGACTTGTTGGCACGGCGTCGTACTATGACGAGGTTGTAAAGACCGACGTCGGGTGGCGAGTAAAGCACAGAGACTGCATGTTGCATCGCCGGGACAAAAGGGACGCGCCCTGCGATCACAAGTCGTAATGCAGGTCTTTGGATAGCGAACGTAATCACTTCAACCTGAGGAAAGTCATAGAGCTAGCGCGTATATGCAACTATGCGCCGAGCAGCATCCAGCAAGCGATTTTCATCGACCCCAAAGGAAATCCTGACCCACCCTCGTGATGGCGCACCAAATGCCCCTGCATCCAACACGGAAACGCCTGTCTTACGATAAAGATCCCATGCAAAAGAGTTGGCGTCAGCGTTATGAGCACGCACATCTGCCATTAAAAACATTCCACCTTCGGGGGTTAGGAGCGGAATATCTGCTCCTTTCTCAAGTTCCTCTACGAGCATGTCTCTGCGACGTCTGTATGTCCGGCGCGCTGCTTCAACTTCTAAATCACCGTTGCGCAGAGCGGCACCCGCTGCCTCCATCACAAACCCTGGCAACCCATAGAGATTAATGAGTGCCATTTTGCTCAGATGAGCCCCAAGCTCGGGAGGGCCCACTGCCCACCCGCACCTCCAACCCGTCATAGCGTAAGACTTTGACACACTGCTGACCGTGACAGTTCGCTCCAGCATCCCTGCAAAACCTGCAATCGAATTATGCTCACGTTCATAGACGAGGTCGCTGTAGACCTCATCAACAACGACCCATAAATCATTTTTTATTGCGATATCCGCTATCGCAGCCAATTCACCTTCAGTGAGCACCACTCCTGTCGGATTTGAAGGGTTCGAGAACACAATGCCCCTAGTTGCTGGACTAATCGCCTCTTCAAGCCTTGTGAGATCTGGACGAAAACCGTTACTGGAAGGTTGCTCCACGCGTACTTGGGATGCCCCAGTTGAAGCAATCGCAGCTTCATATGTGACATAGGCCGGATCTAGAACTAGAACTTCGTCACCGACTCCGAAAAGGCATCGACAGGCTGCATAGAACGCATTCTGCGTGCCGGCCAACACCGTTACGTAGTCAATTCCTATCTCGATTCCAGCCGATGCCGATATTTTTTTGGAAATTGCCTCACGGAGGGAAGGCCTTCCCTCTAATTCGGTGTAGTGAGTGTCACCATTTCTTAGCGCATCTACCGCTGCGTCAACTACAAAATCTGGGGTGGCGAAGTCAGGGTCCCCGATACTTAACACGATGACATCTTCTCCCCTCGCTTGCGCATCACGGGACGCTGTCAATATGTCCCATGCCTCGGCACCCTCACCTCCAAGTAAATCGACAAACGGCGCAAATCTCATCTGACGAACAGTAGCGGCCACCAAGATCAGACCGACGCTATTCAGGTACGCTCGAGATACGTCATACGAATCGCTATCCCATGAGGAACCTGATGTCCGACTTCTCTATGCGCCCACCAGTGACCGACTGGCACTCGGATCTCGATCATTTCGACCCGAATTTCATAGCGGACCCCTACCCCATCTACGAGGATCTTCGCTCTGAATGTCCGGTAGCGCATAGCGATCGCTACGGAGGAATGACGTGGCTCACAAAGGCCAACGATGTGGCGGAAGCGGCACTCGCGACAGAAACGTTTAGCAGTCGACGGACGATAATTAGCGAGGTGCCCACTGATCGGCACGGCCTTATTCTCCCGCCGATAAACATTGATCCGCCTAACCACACTGACCATCGGCGACTTCTCCTGCCGTTCTTCACGCCAAAAGCAACGGCCGAGTGGGAGCCAACTATTAGACAAATCTGCTCGGGTCTCTTAGAGGACCTGAGTGGAGAGGCAGAGTTTGATGTCGCTGCAAAGTACGCCCAAGAAATACCTGGTGATGTAACTGCCAGAATGCTCGGAGTTCCTTTGGAGGACACCCCGCAGTTTCGATCTTGGCTCCACGACCTACTAGAAGTAGGCCCAACAGACCCCGACGTGGCTAGAGAAACCACCAACGAGATGATGACCTACCTACTAGCTCTTACGTCGGAGCGGCGAGCCGACAAAAACGACGGCGATATGGTCCAATACCTTATAGATCAGCGCGTAAATGGTGTTGGTCTTACCGACGACGAAATAGCTCGAACGCTCTTTTTGCTTCTAATTGCTGGGGTGGATACGACCTGGTCGGCTCTCGGCTTTTCGTTATTACATCTTGCAACCAACCAGGAAGATCGGCAGCGGATAGCAGCGGACCGACATCTAATCCCAACAGCAGTAGAAGAGTTTCTGAGAGCTTATTCGCCTGTTTTTATCGCGAGAGTGGCGCAGGAAGACACGGAGGTAGCTGGATGCCCAATCAGCGCTGGCGAGTGGACAGTGCTGGCCTTTCCTTCGGCAAACCGCGACCCTGAACTGTTCGATCGACCCGACGAAGTTCTGATCGACAGGGAGGAAAACAGACATTCGGCTTTCGGCTTAGGGGTCCATAGATGTCTCGGCTCAAACCTGGCTCGCTTAGAAATGCAAATAGCATTAGAGATGTGGATGGAACGTTTTCCAGAATTTGAGCTAACGGACATCAGCGCCGTCACCTACAGCGCCGGCCACGTTCGCGGCCCCAGGGCGATACCAATTCGAATTCTTGCTTAGGGGCCAGACTCCTGGGCCGAGACTTTTCCAGCTACTTTCAAGGTGCTGCCATATAGCGATACAACACAGAAGGTAACGATTCCCATAGCAACGATTGTGACGCGAAGGCCGATAATCTCTGCAAGCGCTCCCAAAGGTGCAGCAGCAATGCCAAAACCAGCCCAAGCCAATTGCATCAACGACTGAACTCGACCGTGATGAGACGGAGACGAAATCGCCATCGACCTGCTGCTCGTCAAAACCATAAACCCATTCGTGGACAAACCTAGAACAGCAATAATTAGTAAGGCGAGAAGGTAGTTGCGAGCTAGCCCAAAACAGACCACACCGAGACCGAAAGCCAACCCGCAGCCAATCATCAACCGACTTGATCCGGGTCCGTCCGCCCTAGAAGCAACAAACGCAGTTATCGCTACCGCCCCTATCGCTGAAGCAGTCGTCAAGAAGCCAACGTGACTTTCAGATAGCCCTAGATCACCTTCAACTAATGCGGGCAGGAAAGCTACATAATTGAAACCAATCATGATTGCCAAGATGGTCGTCATAATGAGCCGTCTGAGGTCCCGCTCTCCTCGCACATAACGAAGCCCATCAAGGATCTCGGCAAAGGGGTGCTTACGAGAAGGATTTACAGGCTCCAGCTTGGGTAGTCGCATAGTCAAAAACGTCGATACCGCTGAGAAAACCGAAGCGACAAGATAAGCGCCACCGATTCCTACAACCGCTACCCCGGCCAGCACCCCGGCTGCGGCAGGAGCGAAAACTCTAGTGAGGCTCATCGACATCGATGTAAGGCTAATTGCATTACCTAATTGCTCTCGGCCCACCAGCTCAGCAGAAGCTGACACGCGGGCCGGACCGATGAGTCCAAACATCGCGCCCTGTAAAAGGCTCGCCAACAGCAGCATCCAGTACTCAGCATTTCCCGAGACGACTGCTAGGCCTACAGCTCCCGCCGCTACCGCTATCGAAGCCTGACCAAAGACCATTAAGGAGCGCTTCGGCCATCTGTCCGCCAACACGCCTCCCAACGGAGTGCAAGCAAGAAGCCCCACACCAAAGGCCAGATAAACAACACCAAGACCGCTTTCGCGTTCAGTTAAATCCCATGCCAACAAACCCCGCAGAAGGAACTGCATCTGGACGCCCAAAAACGAAAAGACGCCTCCCCACCAAAAAAGTCTGAACGTCGGAATCCTCAGTGAGGCAAATGTCTTCGGTCGCTTTTCGGTTGATGCTCGGAGAACCACTTCAGCAAAGTAGTCGCCTCAGTTCGCTCGCGCGCCCATTTGCGATCTACGATTCAGAGCGAAGTTCAAGCTACTATCACGATTTGACCTGATCAGGAGTAGACCAATGAGAGAAGCAGTCATCGTTGACGCTGTAAGAACCCCCGGCGGCAAGCGCAATGGCAAACTACAGGACTGGCATGCAGTCGATCTAGCAGCTCATGTCCTTAAAGCCATCGAAGATAGAACCGGTATCGATCCCGCCATCGTGGATGACGTGATTATGGGCTGTGTGATGCAGGTGGGTGAGCAGTCACTGAACATAGGGCGAAATGCTGTACTCGCTGCCGGCTGGCCAGAATCAGTTCCCGCAACTACCGTCGACCGCCAATGCGGTTCGAGCCAACAAGCTCTTCATTTCGCAGCACAAGGAGTTATCGCAGGAGCCTATGACGTAGCTATTGCAGCGGGCGTTGAAGTGATGACAAGAACCCCAATGGGCGCCAGCGTGGTGAAGGGTATGGGCTTCCCATTCAGCGAAACTATGCAGAGCCGCTACGAGGAAACTGGTCTACCACCTCAGGGAATTGGCGCAGAAATGATCGCTGACGAATACGGCTTCAGCCGGCAAGATCTTGATGCCTTTGGAGCGGAAAGCCAACGTCGAGCGGCGGTAGCAACATCTGAAGGCCGTTTCGAGAATGAAATAGTTCCGGTTCCCGTTCAAATAGATGGGCAAACCGAAATGATGACTGCCGATGAAGGAATTAGGCAAGACACGACCGCAGAATCATTGTCCAAACTCAACCCAGCTTTCCGGGAGGATGGAAAGGTTACAGCTGGAAATTCCAGCCAGATAACAGATGGTGCTTCAGCAGTGTTAGTTATGAGCGCAGAGAAAGCGGCAGAACTTGGCTTACGACCGAGGGCCAAATTTCATAGTTTTGCCTTAGCGGGCGCCGATCCTGTCACCATGTTGAAAGGACCAATTCCTGCGACCGAAAAAGTTATGGCCCGTTCAGGACTGACCTTGGATGACATCGATCTATTTGAGGTCAACGAGGCTTTCGCTTCCGTTGTACTCGCCTGGCAGAAAGAACACGGAACCGATTTAAGTAAAACAAATGTGAACGGCGGCGCAATCGCATTGGGACACCCACTCGGCTGCTCTGGAACAAAGCTGATGGCAACCCTGTTAAACGAACTCGAGCGAACTGGCGGCAGATACGGTCTCCAAACCATGTGCGAAGGCGGCGGAATGGCCAATGCCACAATTATCGAGAGAGTTGAAGCCTGATGCCGAGAATGAATCTGGAAGCAAGTTCTTCAATAGTTACCGGCGGCGCGTCGGGTATCGGCGAAGCAGCCGCCAGGCAACTCGCTGCCGCTGGCTCCAGAGTTGTGATCGCTGATCTACAAGAAGACAAAGGGCAGGAAGTTGCGTCCGAGCTTGGCGGGCTTTTCGTGAAATGCGATGTGTCAAATGTCGAAGATGCCCAGGCAGCGGTCGCAGCAGCCTCAGAAATGGGTCCGCTTCGCGCGCTTGTCAATTCAGCAGGACTAGGCCGTGCCGCAAGAACGATTGACCGAAACAATGTTCCAGCTGATCTCAGTCAATTTGAGTTCGTTATCAAGGTGAATTTGATTGGCTCCTACAACATGTTGGCTCAGTCCGCAGCAGCTATGGCTCAGACAGAACCGGTTGACGAGGACGGATCCCGCGGCGCAATTGTCAATATGGCCTCCGCGGCAGCCTTTGATGGACAAATTGGTCAGGCTGCATACTCTGCCTCCAAAGGCGGGGTCGTCGGCATGACGCTTCCCATTGCTCGTGATTTATCGGCCACGGGAATACGCGTGAACACAATCGCTCCGGGTCTAATCGACACGCCAATCTACGGCGAAGGAGAGCAGTCAGACCAATTTAAGGCGCACCTAGGACAGAGTGTTTTATTCCCCAAACGTCTTGGATCAGGCGAAGAACTTGCGTTCATGGTGATGGAATGCCTGACAAACCCGTACATGAATGGCGAAACCATACGTTGCGATGGTGGCATTCGAATGCCACCGCGCTAATTATCAGCAATTAATTTTTCAATAAACTCAAGCACTTCAGAGTTAAATTTCTCAGGTTGTTCTTGGTTTGCTAAGTGCCCCGCGTCCGAGATCTGAACATGGGAAGCATCGGGAATGCCCATCGCCAATTCAGCCGACAGTTTGGGGGGCGTAACGCGATCCTGATCTCCGCACATAACCAAAGTAGGGATTTCGAGGGAGTTCAAGTTCGGTCTGTGGTCCGTATCAGCCATAGAGTTGCAGGCCCATTGATATGAAGGCATTCGAACCGAATCAGCGAACAAGTGCTCAACTTCGCTGAGAATTTCCTTTGATGCCCCTTCCGCGATCAGAAGAGGGGCCCGTTGCCGCGCGAACTCTTCGGCTCCCATCTCAGAAAGACTCTCAGCCCTGCCGCGCATAGCTTGCGCCTGAGCTGCGTTTGTTCCCGATCCGACGCTTGAGTCCGCCAGAATCAAGGCATCTACTGCAGAGGGAGTCCGCAACGCAAGACGAGTCGCTGTCACTCCGCCCCAAGAGACTCCTAAGACCCAAGTCCGATCGTAGCCAAGTGATGCGATTAATTCCGCAGCTGCATCCGCCCACCCATCGATTCCGATTTCATGAGCCGGGTCAGCCGAATACCGATAACCCGGAGCATCCCAAGCGACCACGGTGCATCCGAGAGCCGAAGCAAGAGCACGCTGCGGGAGAAAAGCGTCCGCACACGAACCTATTCCGTGCATACAAAATAGAAGATTCTCTTTGCTATCACCATGAGCCCAAAAAAATGGTTGTTCTCGCATATGAAGCTCCAAAAAGCTGTCGCTATATTGACGCTTTTGGCACCATTAATCCCGCAACATCAACTCTGGTCCGATAGATGCAACCCCCCTTGGCAGTCTGGCCGCCGGTCACAATATAAAGGTCCCGGCGGTCATCCCCTCCGAAGCACAAACTGGTCACCATCGGATCCGGAACCGCAATCTGAATGTCTTCATTTCCATCAGGCAGGTAGCGTTGGACTTTCCCACCATTTGGCTGCGCCACCCAAACACCACCCTCTACGTCGACGGCAAGGCCATCAGTGGCGTTTTCCAGATCTTCGACAAAAACACGTTTGTTCGTTACAACGTCGCCGTCGACATCGGAAACCCAGACTCTGCCGGGGACAGTATCTGCATGATACAAAAGAGAGCTATCAGGCGAGAAACCGATGCCGTTAGTCAGCATCACTCCGTCATATAGCTCCTCGGCGTTTCCATCACTATTAATACGCCACAGCTCTCCACCTGGATTTTCTGCACCTTCAGCAAACGGGTCTACCTTGAGAGAACCGACGTACACACGGCCAATTGAATCGGTGTGTAGATCGTTGAAACCAAGAAACCCCGGGTCAAAGAGGACCCGCACCTCACCATCCAGTACGTGCTGAATATTTCGCCCGCCTACAACTAGGCCGCCCTCCTCGTGGAAAACCATGCCGCCAATGCCTCGTCGTTTCGGAATAACAGTTTCGACGACTCCATCTGGCAAGCGTCGATAGACACCTCCATTAGGAACATCAGAGAAGTACAGCCGATCATGTTCGTCAACTCTAGGAGCTTCGATTAGCCCCCAACCTTCACTGAGAAGTTCAAGCTCTTTCACTTGATCACAAATCCTTCATAATCATTTTCGACGACTTGTTCACAACGACGAACATAGCCCGGGAAACCCAGTAACGGCATGAAGACGCGAGTCTTGCCCGGCACGTTTGCGCCAAGGTACCAAGAGTTACAACTAGGAAACAGCGTTCTATCCGCTTTCGAGTTAACGTGATCGACCCAGCTATTTTCCGCTTCGACCTGAGCTTCAATAGTCTCGGCGCCGCGATCATCAAGGCTGACGATGCAGTCACTGATCCACTCGACATGCTGTTCAATCGAGATGATCATATTTGTCAGCACCGAGGGACTGCCAGGTCCAGAAATGGTGAACATATTAGGGAAACCCGGGATCGTTAAACCCAAATAAGTTCGAGGTCCTGCAGCCCATTTATCCTGAATTCGCAATCCATCTCTGCCTGAAATGTCTACTTTCAAAATTGAACCGGTCATCGCGTCAAATCCCGTGGCAAAAATAAGGACGTCAAAGTCATATTGGCTCGACTTCGTAGCCAAACCAGTTTCGTTGATCCGTACGATGGGATCGCTGCTGACATCCACTAGGTCAACGTTCGATCGGTTAAAGGTCTCAAAGTAATCCGTATCAATCACCAATCTTTTACAACCGATAATGTGCTCCGGAGTCAGTAATTGCGCAACCTCAGGATCCTCAACGATTTCGGAAATTTTCGCCCGAACAAAATCCTGGGCATAAGTGTTAGCTGTTTCGTCGACCAGAACATCGTTGAAAGAAGCCATAAAAAGTGTTCCGCCGCGATTCCATGCCTCTTCGAATCGGGCGCTTCTTTCTTCGTCTGAGACATCATAAACCGAGTCGTTAAATTTAGGAGTTTCTGACCCTAACGCTTGGGGCATAGAAAAATTCGCCTCCCGGAAGTTTCGGTAGCGACTCTTCACATCTGATTGCCGCTCTGGAGTCAGCGGCTCATTTCTAGCGGGAATGGTGTACTGAGGCGTCCTTTGGAAAACCGTGAGTTGCTCACATTCCTTGGCAATAACAGGAATGGCCTGAACGCCCGAAGATCCAGTGCCTATGATCGCCACTCTTTTACCTTTAAGGTCGACGCCTTCTTTCGGCCAGCGACCAGTGTGAATAAGAGAACCATTGAAACTTGCGATCCCTTCAATCTCCGGCATCGCAGCAGATGATAAGCAACCGGTCGCCATAACGAAAAACCGGCATGTCGTGACTCGCTCGTCGCTAGTGGTAATCCGCCATAATTTTTCTTCTTCGTCGAACTTCGCGGCTTCGACACGGGTTTCGAACTGGATGTCCTTGTGGAGTTCAAACCTGTCGGCTACGTGATTCGCATAGGCGAGAATTTCCGGTTGACCCGAATATCGCTCCGTCCACTCCCATTCTTGCTCAAGCTTTTCATCAAAGCTGTAGCTGTATTCAAGGCTTTCCACATCGCAACGAGCACCGGGATATCTATTCCAGTACCAAGTACCCCCTACCCCAGTACCAGATTCAAATACTTGTGCCGTATAGCCCAGCGATCTCAGGCGGTGGAGCATGTACATCCCCGCAAAACCGGCACCGACTACAACAACGTCGACGTCAGTAAATGAGGAACCAAGGGAAGCATTAGTGAGGTCAGCTGAATTCGAGTCGAGAGCCATAAAACCAGCTTATTCAGAGAAAGGAGTTAAGGCCTTATTGTTAGAGGTTTACCGGCTCTTTCAAACAAATCTCTTAACATTCGAAGTGTCAATCCCCAAATCACTCGGTCCCCTTCGACCTTTATCCCTGGCCAAAGATTTGAACCTAGCGGGGGGTATGAGTATTCGACATATCGATTCGAATCTAAAAGAGCGACGACAGGAACCCACAAGGCCGATGCCACTTCGTAATTTGGAACCAACTCCGGTCGGGGTCCGGTTATCAAAAAAATGTGGGGTGTCACTCTTAACTTTTCAGCAGTACCACGTGGTCCGCCTTCCACATCTGAGAGCCGGCCTAAAGCATTTGCGTTGGGTAATTCCAATCCAAGCTCTTCGCTCGTCTCTCTTTGAGCCGTAGCCAAAGTGTGAGGGTCATCCCTAGAAGTTCGCCCACCCGGAAACGCCATCTGACCTGACCAAGGGTCACCCACCTTTCGCGCACGCTCAATAAACAACATTTCAACGCCAAGATCTCCTTCGCGCATTACTGCTGCAACCGCCGCCGAAGGTCCCTGCGTAGAAGCCGCAACGCCAGGCAGCAGTGCCTCCGTCAAAGACTTCACTGAGAAGAGATTTTCCACGCGCCAAGATTTTAGGCAGATATCCATTTTCGCATCCACCGTTATCACTCATCTTGAAGAAGGCCGAGCACCAAAACGAAAATCTCAAATGTCGTGATCGTTTTCGGCAAGCGGAACGAACGTCGTAATATCCGCGGCGCTAGAAACCTTCGAAGCGCGCTACCTCAGAGATCTTCTCCCGTTCACTTACCAGCGTATTCTCAATCTTGGCATGGTCTGCCCATCCAAGGCTCATACCGCTCACCAACGACTCGTTGTCCGGAATACCAAGATGACGGATAACAGGTTCCTGATAAGGCACCCATGCCGCTTGTGGACAGGTATCAAGTCCTAGTCCTTTAGCTGCGAGCATGAGAGTTTGTATATACATGCCGACATCAGCCCAGTTGCCTCGCTCCAAATACGAGTCAATTGTTACGAATATCCCCACGGGCGCATCAAAGAAAAGAAAATTACGCATAGCTTGCTTTGCGCTCCCCTCTCGATCACCTTTTTCAATGCCAACCAAGTTATAGAGGGACCAACCCACAGCTCGTCGCCGGCTGTTGTGAATATCTTCCCAAACCGACGGGTAGTAGTCGAAGTCCTCATAGCTGGCACCTTGGCCGCTTTCTGCCATTGCTAACACGTCATTAGTGATCGCAGTTTTTACTTCGCCAGCACACAAATAAACGTGCCAAGGTTGAGTGTTAGTACCACTAGGTGCACGCTGCGCAATCTCCAAGAGCTCCAAGAGCTTTTCTTTGGGCACCGGATCTGGCTTAAAAGCTCGGATCGATTTACGCTCTTTAATTGCTTCCAGAACATCCATGCTTCAAAACTCCTGTCGGTCGGCAGACACGCTGCGCTATTTTCCGTGGCGACCCCCAAGTAGGCCGTGAGTACCGAGATAGATTTTCACAATCCTCGCGGACTCACAAACCCTCGGGAGGCTCTAGGGTCGAGGCATGACTCTTAGCAACGGACTACCGCAAAAAGAATTCAATGACTTGCTCGGTAACGTTCGAGAATTTCGGGACGAAATAGTTACCCCAAACGTCATTGATTGGGAACGAACTAGGACCTTTCCCAGTGACGCGATATCTTCAGCAAGCAATCTCGGGCTTCTAGGAATGGAAATCCCACCGGAGATGGGCGGACTTGGACTGAGCTTTTCTCAGAAGCTGAAGGTGCTAGATACCTTTTCAGAGGTGTCGATGCCCTATGCATTCAGCTTGGTCAACTCACATAACGTCGCAGCAAGGCTGGCACGTCACGGCAGCGCTAACCAGCGGGAACGCTATTTGAGTGACCTTATCAGAGGCAAAAAGCTAGGCTCCACTGCCTTAACCGAGCCCTCTGCCGGCAGCGATTTTTCAGCGATTTCAGCCCATGCAACTCCAGTTGATGGTGGCTGGAACCTGACTGGAGAGAAGGCTTGGATAACCAATGCCGCAGCCTCGACCGTCATTGTCGCCTATATCCAGACAGAACAAGGGTCCAGAGCGAAAGGAATCGCCTCATTTCTCCTTGACGGCACCAGCGAAGAGTTCGAAAGAGTAGCTCCGTACGACCTAACCGGCAGCCATGCGATCGGCACAGGCGGCTTTCGCTTAAACAACTATTTCGCTCCACACTCAGATCTTTTAGCTCCCCCAGGGGAAGGGTTCGCAGCTGCTTTGGCCACCATCAACGAAGCTCGCACTTATGTTGCGACAATGTGTTGCGCAATGGTTGAAGCATCGCTTAGAGAAGCTGTCCAATACGCAGGAGATAGAGAAACCTTCGGCCGACCCATAATCGAGCACCAAGGTCTTTCCTGGCAGCTGGCGAAGGTAGCCAATCAGCTAGAGGCCGCAAGAGCCCTTACAGAAAAAGCAATTACCGTCATCGAGAACGGCGATACCAACAGCGCCATATTGCCTGCGGCTCACGCTAAAAAATTCGCAACTGAGCTCGCCGAACCTGCTTTGGCTGCATGCGCTCAGGCTATGGGCGCCAACGGACTTCGCGAAGAACGGCTGATTGGTCATCGACTTACAGCGGCTCGAGTTGCCAACTACGTTGATGGTTCGACTGAAATCATGACCGACCGAATAGCCAAGTCATTATCCGCAACTTATTCCCCATCGTCCTAAGCGCAAACCGCCCATAAATCAGACCTAGGGAGAATCCCATGCCGGATACTTCGTCAGTTCCAAAGGAAGCGTCACATGCGACGTCTCAAGAAAATAACGACGCCTCCACAAAGATTGTCTTCGATGATGAGGCAGACTTTGAGCGAGCGCAAAGAGGACTGATTGCCACACTGCCCGAGGGCAAAGTTACTATCGATAACCAAACCGTTTGGGACTGCTCCCAGTACGACTTTTTACGCGAGAACTCAAGCGCGCCCGACACAGTGCATCCAGGGCTGTGGCGACAAGGTCGCTTAAACGCAATCCACGGGCTATTCGAAGTAATGGATGGGGTTTGGCAAGTACGCGGATACGACATCTCAAATTTAACTCTGGTCGCAGGAAAGACCGGGTGGATTTTGATCGATGTTTTGACCACAGCCGCTACAGCAAAAGCTTGTTTGGAACTCGCAAACGAACATCTCGGCGCTCGTCCCGTTAAAGCGGTTATTTATACACATTCTCATGCCGACCATTTCGGCGGGATCTTGGGAGTGACTACAGCTGAAGAAGTGGAGCGCGGGCAGGTACGGATTATCGCCCCCGAAGGATTTCTAGAGGAAGTAGTCAACGAAAATGTTATTGCCGGCGCCGCTATGGCCCGCCGCGCAATGTATCAGTTCGGTCTTTTTTTGGATCCAGGACCTAAGGGTCACGTTGATAATGGTTTGGGTAAAGCACTGCCCTTTAGCCCATCTGGCCTGATCGCCCCGACAGAGACAATTAGACACACGGGTACAGAGCTTCAGATAGACGGCGTCAGCGTTATCTTCCAAAATACGCCCGATGCTGAGGCGCCAGCAGAGATGAATTTTTGGTTCCCTGAGCTCCGATTACTTTGTATGGCTGAGAATTGCACTCACAATATGCATAATTTGTATCCGATTCGAGGCGCCCAAACGCGTGATGCCCTCGCTTGGTCTAAATACATCAACGAAGCCATGGCCATGTGGGGAGACAAGTCCGACATTCTTATCGCGACACACCATTGGCCCAGGTTCGGCACCGAAGATTTGAAGTCTTTCTTAGTTAAACAACGCGATCTGTACAGGTGGATGCACGACCAAACTATGCGACTTGCTAATAGAGGGTGGACTGCAGCTGAGATCGCGGAAGAGTTAACACTGCCCGACTGCTTCTCGGCAGACTCGCATACACAAGGTTATTACGGCACGTTGAGCCACAACGTTCGGTCGGTCTACAACAGGTATCTCGGGTGGTACGACGCAAACCCGGCAACCCTCCACCCGTATCCCCAAACAGAAAGCAGCAAACGTTACGTTAATTTCATGGGTGGAGCAGATGAAGTAATACGTAAAGCCAAACTGAGCTTCGAAGAAGGCGATTACCGCTGGGTTGCTCAAGTGATGAATCACCTTGTTTTCGCTGATCCCTCGTTAGAGCAGGCGAGGCATTTACAGGCCGATGCGCTAGAGCAATTGGGTTACCAGTCAGAATCTGGAACCTGGCGCAATGCCTACCTATACGGGGCTCACGAGCTGCGCAATGGCTCCCCTGACATCTCAGTCGGTCGGGGTCGCCAAATAGCTCATGCAATGTCCGCAGCGCAACTTTTCGACTCCCTCGGAGTGCGATTAAGTACCGAGGCGTTGTCGGGTCTAACGGCGAACCTGAATTGGACATTTTCAGATCTAGGAGAACAACATGTTCTCGGTATCAACAATTGCGCCATTCACCATCTCCACAACCAACACTTGGACCGAGCTGATGCCTCAATTACGCTTACCCGTCACACATTGGCTGATGCCCTAGGAGGGATCAAAAGCTTTACTGAGGCTTTAAAAGACGGTGACCTCATCATCGAAGGAAACCAATCGCTCGTGTTAACTCTTTTTAGTCAATTGACTGATTTTCGTCTCTTCCCAATCATCGAGCCACATGGCGATCGGGAGAGTTAACCACAGCTGCTACTGAGATCAAGACAACTACACCTGCAAGGACTTGCAACAACGTTACAGGCTCGTCGTGAATTGGCCAGGCAAGACCAACAGCCACTAAATGCATAGTGAGGATGTACAACGATGACCTAGCTGTTTCCAGATGCCCGTGCAACCAAGTCATTAACACGTGGCCGAATACGCCTGTGACAAAGGCAACTATCGAAATCCACAGCCAGTCATAACCTCCGAACGCAAGCCAGTCTGACCGGTCAGCCATAAACAAGATCGGCAAGATAGTTGATGCAAAAGCCCAGACGTTTATGCCTGCCATCCACTCAATCGGATCAACTTCATCTCCAGACCTCGCTATTCGCGTAAGGACAAAATAGAGAGTGAAGGTGACCAAAGATAAAGCCGCGAATAGTAGGCCCAACCAGGATGTTCTTAGGTCTGATCCCGCACCTAGGATTACTCCTACCGCTCCAAACATCCCGAAAAGAGTGAAGCTCAGTTGTCGCAGCGTTGGGTACTCCCTGAATATTGGTCCTGCTAAGACAAGCAGCAAGGCTGGTTGCATGGCCACGATCGTTGAGAGCACTGAAACCGTGGCTTCCTGCAGAGTCGCAAAAACAAAAATCAGATTTACGCCGAATGACAAGCCCGGCAAAGCGGTCGCGTAAAATACTTTTTTTGAGAGCCATCGGCCACGAACTGCTAGCACTAATAAAAGAAATGGGGATGAAATCCCGAAACGTATAAAAGTGCCGATAAGGGGTGGAGCTGAAACTAGCTTGCTAGTGGGAGGGCCTAAACCCCAAACTACGACGACAATGCCCATAACCGCCAACGGAAGCAGCGACTTGTTATTCCGAACTGTGACTTGTTCCTGATGCCCCTTGGCTTCTTCAACACAAAAAACCGATGGCGCTCGAGAAGCTTTCTGGCTCAATTCCAGGCCATTCCAAAAGCGTCGTCAAATGCGAGAACGGAGGCTGGCTGCCTAGAAATAGGACCATGACCTGAACCGATCGGGTAACCGAGGGGCACCATGGCAAGAGTCGCCCATCCTTCGGGGATGTCTAAGGCTGCCTTTACTTCTTCTTCAGCTAAACAATGGAGAGTTGTGAGAACACAACCCAAGCCTTCCGTGCGCGCAGCAAGCATCGCGTTTTGTACTGCCGTGTATACCGATCCGCCACCCACCATGGAAACTCGGTCTAACTTCGCGTCAGTTATAGCCATCATTTTAGGATCAGCAACGAACATAAGAATGATTGGCGCTTCTTGCAGATGATCCGCTAAGAAATCGCCTGCGACGCGATTTCGGCGCGCCTTTTCCGCCTCGTCCTCGGGAAGCTGTTCTATTCGAGCGTCATAACCCTTTGCGTACCTGTACCAGGCAGGTCGATAAACGTCGGCGAGTGCTTGTTTGCGCTCCTCGCTTCTCACCACGATCACCCGCCAAGGTTGCATATTTCCGCCAGTCGGGGCCCAGGCAGCCGCCTGCAAAACCTGCTCTATCACGTCGTCTGGGATGGGGTCAGGGCGGAGTTTGCGGACCGCTCGGAGGGTACTCATCATTTCGTAAATATCATTCATGAAAGTTCCTTAAAGCCACTTGGCCCATTGTTCAAGAGGCATCCGTTCGCTTCTGAGTCCGTTAACCGACTTTGTCTCATCGCGCTTTCCAACTGCCATTCCACAAAAGAGCATTTCGTCATCGGGTGCGCCACAGAACTCCTGGACTGAACGCCAATGGTTCGCCCAGGCTTCCTGAGGACAGGTGTCGAGGCCAGCTTCAATAGCAAGCAACATAAAAGTCTGCAGAAACATACCTAAGTCTGACCATTGCGCTGATCCCATATTCCTTTCGACAAAACAGAAAAATGCGGCTGGCGCGCCAAAAAAATCAAAATTTCGAGCCAAATGAGCGAGACGTGCCGCTTTGTCCTCACGAGGAATTCCCAGCTTTTCGTACATCGCCTCACCAAGTTCAAAACGATTAGTGCGGTAAGGCTCTTGGAGATTTGGTGGGTACACCGGGTACTCGGACTCCCCCGGCTTTCGTTCAGCAATGAAGGAGCGGAACTGCTCCATTGACTCGCCGTTGATCACGTAGATCCTCCACGGTTGCACATTCCCGCCCGAGGGAGCTCGAGCAGCAACTTCAAGAAGATCACGAATTTGTTGGTCGCTTACAGGATCCGACAAAAACGATCTAATTGATGCTCTGCGTTGGGTGGCTTCAGTGACATTCACTATTTAGCTCCTGACTTTGCTCTGCTCGATACGAGTCGCTAGGGCACGCGGAGGTTGCTCACTAGCTTCACAACGACTCCATCGCTTCATGCACGGACATTACTTGGCGTGAGACGTGGCGGCCTGCCGGAGAGCGTATATCAACGATTCTTGGTTCGGTTTAGCCGAATTCTGGAAGGACCGTAACGAAGTGTGACCTAGAGCTCACCAGGAAAATGAACGCCCGAACTCTGCCTATGGTGTCTGCATCCTCCAGGTTCTCAGATTCAACCACCAATAAAGAATGCTGTAAAAATAAAAGCTATTTGATCGCTCCAGTCGCATTTCCGTAACTCGATCAATTACGGACATTAAGTCGACCGCTATTCGCATGCGGAGTGCGACTAGACGAAAATTGGTTCGGCGCCTAGAAAGGGGGTGGTCGCCTGCTTCTCAAAGGACAAAATGTCTTCAATTCCTAACTTTTCAACAGATCTCACCGGGCAAACAGCGTTTGTAACCGGGACAACATCCGGTTTGGGTCGCCGCTTCGCCGAGGTTCTCGCAGCATGCGGCGCAAAGGTAGCTGTAGCAGGTCGTCGCGAAGACCGATTGAATGAACTTGCTCAGGAGCTCTCCGCTCGAGGAGCGGAAATCTTACCAGTACCTCTCGACGTGACCGATACAGAAGCTCTAATTACGTCCATTGAGTACACCGAGAAGGCACTCGGACCGATTCAAATACTTGTCAATAACGCCGGTAAGCCGGACGCACAATTAGCCCTCAAGATGACTCCTGAGTTCGTTGATGAGATGGTTGCAACCAATCTCACGTCACTATTTCATTTGGCGAGCGAGGTGACTCGCCGGCTCGTCAAGGCTGAGCTTCCCGGCCGGATTGTAAATATTTCTTCAAGTGCTGCTTACAACGCGGGAATCGGAACTTCTTGGTACGCGATTACCAAAGGCGCAGTCGTAAGAATGACCGAAATGCTCGCTTTGGAGTTCGCTAAATACAACGTCAATGTCAATTGCATTGCCCCAGGCGCTTTTGAGAGCGAGATGATGGACGGGATGCTGGAACGGATGGGTGATATAACTCAAGGTTTTCCCAGGAAGCGATTGGGGACACCCTCCCAACTGGACAGCACACTTCTCTATTTAGTCTCACCTTCATCGGATTTTGTTAGCGGGGCAACAATTCGCGTTCACGATGCACAGGGAGCGAATTAGGGTTCTCGTTGGTTTAGCCAACTAATGTGCCCATTAGTGAGCGCAGACATCGAGGAGGCAGCCGAGCAATGGCAAACCCGCGGGTGGACCGTTGTCCATGACTTGGTGCCCACAGATGAGATTGACGCTGCTGTAGAAGAGCTCTGGGAGCATTTCCCGTCTCCATCAGAATTCCACTCTGGGAGTCGTTCAGCGCTCCGCCGATTTGAGACCGAGAGCACAGATACTAGATATCGACCGGAATCCTCTCCGGTCGCAGAAACCGACTCCTCTGCCGGCGATAGTGACAGGCAGTTCAGTTCGAAACAGTTTTTGGGTCACGTGCTCTTTCCCTACAAGTCGCACCTTTTAAACCGGCTGCAAATCCATCCGAATGTTGTCAATTTTGCGAAAAAAGCGATGGATGCTGAGGACCTCCGCTTGTATCAGGCGCGAATTTGGGGCAAATACACAGGAGTGACCAATTACGAACAACCTTTTCATCAGGATCGAAATCACACGATTGTTCCCGACAGAATCGAGCCGGGTTGGTGGAATCTTTTGGGGTTTTTGTATCTTTCGGACGTCGAGGATGGCGTTGGTCCGACCGAAATTTTGAACTACGGGGATTCGCCGCCCGGCAAGGAAACCCATTCGGCTGCAGGGCGACGCGGTTCATACCTTGCCTATCGAACCGATGTCTGGCACCGAGGAGTCAATTTGACTCAGGAAGGCGGCTCGCGCTTTCTCATGAACATTGCTTTCAAACATGCTCATCACGAGTGGATAGGGTTCGATAGCTTTCAACAAAACGCTAATCAGGGTCCGTGGTCTAAATTCGCAGCAAGCTGCACACCCGAGGAGTTAGCGCTGTTCGGTGCGCCTATGCCTGGGCATCCGTATTGGACAACCGAATTGGTCGACGCGCTTAAAGATCGCTACCGAGGCATCGACGAAAGACCTTGGAGAGAAGGTTTACCTTGAATCCTTTTTCGAACATGACCTCTTGCATCGACGAAGCTGTAAGCGAAGGCGTGGTACCAGGAGCAGTTACAGCAGTGATCTCACCTCACTCCACATTAAGCCTCCACTGTTCCGGTTTACGCTCAACCGTCAATTCGCAACGAATGACAGCGGACACGATATTTCAGATCGCATCAATGACGAAGCCAATTACAGCGATGGCTTGCATGCAGGCGGTAGAACGAGGACTACTCGAACTTGATCAACCGGCAAAGGAAATCATTCCTTGGCTCGGTGAAGTAAAGGTCTTAGATGGATTTCAGAACTCGCAGCCTATTTACACGGAACCACTCAAACCTGTAACCCTTCGCAATCTCCTGACTCACACATCAGGGTTCACTTACGACATCTGGAATACAGGTACTTCGAGATGGAAGGAATATAGCCAGACTCCTGCAACTGGTAGCGGAAAGTTAGCTTCCCTTCACCAGCCCTTGGCTTTCGAGCCAGGCAGCAAATGGGAATATGGCATAGGGATTGATTGGGCTGGCCAGCTACTCGAAACTGTTGCCAAGAAATCTCTTGGACAATGGATGCGGGATGAGATTTTTATTCCACTTGAGATGAATGACACCTCCTATGTGTGCACGAGCGACATGGAGGAGCGAAAAGCTCATACCCACATTCTCAAAGACGAAGTTTGGAGCGCGCTCGTCCCAACCAAGCCCAAAAGTAAACCTGAGTTTGAAAGTGGCGGCGGTGGCCTGTTCTCAACGGTTACGGATTACGCAAAATTTCTCCAGGTAATCTTGAACGACGGCTGCTCTAACGGCGTCCGGTTTGTATCGGCTCAAACGTTGACCAGAATGGTGTCAAATCAAATGGGTTCGCTGCAGGTTTCCCCGACGGTATCTCTAAATCACAACGTGAGCGCCGACTTTGAATTTATGCGGGGTGTGCCCAAATCCTGGGGACTTTCTTTCCAAATAAACGAAGAGGCCGTAGCGGGTGGGAGGCACGGCGGCTCATTAAGTTGGGCTGGGTTGTGTAACACGCATTTCTGGATCGATAAAGAATCCGGTATCGCCGCACTTCTGATGACTCAAACTCTTCCATTTATGATTGAGCGGGTAGCAAACCTTCTTGAGGAGTTCGAAAAGGCCGTTTATAAGGACCTTGCGAACTAAATGTCTTCCCGGTCCGTCATTGGAGCAGAAAGAGAATTTATTGCTTTTGCGGCCCTCCTTACCAGCGCGATCGCTCTTTCGATTGACATGCTCTTACCCGCGTTTTCAGAGTTGCGCATGTCATTCGGCATGGAGCCAACTTCAAATCTTCCAGGCCTGACTATTACCTGCATTTTTGTCGGCATGGCTATCGGAATGCCCATTTATGGACCAATCGCAGACACCTATGGACGGCTTCCCGTACTCAGAGTCGGAATAGTCCTCTTCGCATTAGGGGCGCTCGGGTCTACTCTTGCGCCTAATCTTGGTTTCCTTCTCGCTTCAAGAGTCCTTTGGGGCATCGGCTGCGCTGCGCCCCGAACCATCAGCCAAGCGATGATCAGGGATAAGTTCGAGGGCGACGATATGGCCCGAGTAATGGCGATCGTTCAAACAGTGTTCTTCGCAGGACCAGTCGTCGCTCCAATATTCGGCGAAATTTTAGTTAATGCCGGAGGGTCATGGCGATTGACAATGCTTTTTGGCCTCCTTATCGCCGTCGTTATGTGTCTATGGTCTCTGCGAATAGAAGAGTCCTTAGAAGCCTCAAATAAGAGGGAGCTGAGCTTTGCCAGCACGAGAGACGGGCTGCGAATGGTGTTTGGTAACCGTGTAACAATTGGCTACGCCTTAACTCTGCTTTTCTCTGGCGGTGCTTTTTACAGCTTCCTAAGTAGCTCTGAGTTGATTATTAATGAAATTTTCGGACGTCCCGGATGGTTTGTTCCGTACTTCAGCTTGACTATGTGCGTTATGGCAGCTGTGGCACTTGCTGGTTCGAAAGTAGTAAACCGGCTCGGAGCTCAACGTTTGGGTCACAGTGCCTTGGGTTTTCAGGCAATCGTCAGCTCCGCAATGCTCACTGTTGCACTTATCACTAGTGGCATACCTCCCATAGGTATTTGGATGGTGCTCATGTCGGCTCAAATAGCTGCCATGGTTTTAATGATGCCAACGATGACAACCTTGGCGCTTCAACCAATGGGCGCGCTAGCTGGTACGGCTGCATCAACGGTCGGTTTTATTACTATCGCTATTGGAGCGCTCTTGGGGGCGATAATTGATCGTCAAATAACCTCCACGGTGACACCTTTAGCCGTCGGCTATGCCCTGTACACGTTTTGCGCTGTAGTGGTGGTTCTAACAGTGATACCCAAAACCGCAGAGGACAGCACAGTTCACGGCAGAGCATGAGAGTTACTTGCATATTCAGTGCAACATAATTCGACTTATGTTCGGGAATTTATTGTTCTTCTAACTCATCGTCTGAGCCAGCAAGTAACCCCTCTGGGTCTATTTCGATATGACGGCCAGTAGTAGCGAGAATCGCCGCTAAACGCCGCATTTCTTCTCGCTCTTCTGCCTCATCGCATGGATCACTCATAATGACAACGCTTCGAAGTTTCCGTCAATCAATTCGAACCGGCACCGATCGCGGGCCACGAACTTGAGTGCCGCCCCACTGAACTTCAGATTCATCGGCAAGGGAGAAATTAGGGAACCGTTTCAGCCACTCCTCCATCGCTACGACTAGTTCCATCCGCGCAAGATTCGAACCCAAACACCGATGGATACCTATGCCAAACGCAAAATGCCTGTTCTCTTGCCTGTCGATCACAACTTCATCAGGACGATCGAACATTTCCGGGTCGCGATTGCTAGCACCAAAGGGAAGGAAAACTTTATCGCCAGCCATAACCGGGCATCCAGAAATTTCAGTGTCTTCAGAAGCAACCCGCGCCATAGTGACCGGTGAGTAGGCCCTTAGGAACTCTTCTATTGCAGTTGGAATCAGATCGGGGTTATCAACAAGTCGTTGCCGATCCTCCGCGTTGGTCGCTAGATGCAAAAGGTTTGATGCTATGGAACTCCAAGTAGTGTCGATACCAGCAACAAGAAGCAAAAAGCATGTACCCAGAACATGCTTATCAGTCAACGGGTCGCCGTTCGGCATGGTCTCAGCTTGGAGTTTGCTGATTAAATCATCTCGAGGGTTGGATCGTCGGTCAGCTATCGTCTTCGAAAAGTATTCGAGTATTTCTTTAGTGGCGGTGGTCAACCGCTCCCATTCGTCGTCAGGGTGACTCTGGAGGATATCGGTCGCCCATCGGGTGAACATTTCAGAGTCTTCCTCAGGCAGACCAATCATTGCTCCGATTACACGAACGGGTATGTATCGGGCATATTCTTCTGCCGCATCGACCGTGTCGGACGGGTCAATCTTGTCGAGCAGGTCAAGAGCAATAGTCCGTGTGACCTCTTTCATATCTTCTACCGCTCGAGGAGAAAAGTAGGGCAGCAACATACGGCGAGCATCAGTATGAAAAGGGGGGTCAGAGGTGATAGGTGGGGCGACGAGCAAACTAACGCCTTCGGGAGTTGCTGCTACTCCAATATCACGTGACGAGAATCTTTCAGTGTCATATGCAACCGCTGAAATGTCTTGATATGTCGTCGGTAACCACCCCCCTCCATTGAGCGAAGTGTGAACTACCGGAGACTCTTCTCTGAGATTTTTCCAAACCCCAGGAGCATCCTGAACGTATTCAGAACCGAAAACGTCTAGATCGCGTTCAAAGTTAGAAAGGCTTCCCATTCCTCAAGCGTAGATCCATCGAGGGTGCGCTTGCACGTAAGCTTCAAATATGACGACAAATCATCACCACGAAACCATTGGCCCGGGCCTTCTGGAACAAGTGGCACCGGACGTCTTCAGCTACGTGCAGCCTGATGGGACTTGGTTTATCAACAACACTGGCTTTATCGTCGCCGAGACAGGTGTGGTGAGTATCGATACCACTTCAACCGAGCGTCGTAATCGCGCCTACATCGAAGCAATAGCTTCTGTTACAGCAAACCCAGTAAAGCTGCTCGTCAATACGCATCATCACGCCGACCATACTCACGGAAATTACCTTTTCCCGGACGCCACCATTATCAGCCACGTCTCGTGTCGCGAGGTAATGGTGGCAAACGGCATTACGGATTATCGGGCAGCTTTTCCTGGCGTTGAATGGGGTGATCTAAAGTTTCGCGCACCGGACCTCACCTTCGAAGGCGAGACCACAATTCATTTAGACGAACTGACCGTCGATTTATTCGACCTCGGATTTGTGGCACACACAGAAGGAGACATTCTCGCGTGGATAGCTGAGTCAGGTGTTTTATTTACCGGCGACCTTATATTTCACGGTGGGACACCTTTTGCTCTTTTCGGTTCGATTCAAGGGACCCTTGACGCCCTCCAAGTGATCGCTGCTAAGGAAGCGGAGGTGATAGTTCCTGGACACGGCCCAGCATTTAGCGGTTCGAGTATTAAGAAAGTGCTGCACGATCAAAGTAATTATTTGCATTTTGTTCAAGAAGTAGCTGTCGAGGGAATTAAGTTCGGCCGCGCTCCTGTTGAACAAGCCTCAATCACCGACCTAAGAGAATTTTCGTCATTGACAGACTCTGAACGATTAGCGGGAAATTTACATGTCGCGTACAGAGAGAATGCCAAGGCAGATTACGAATGGGTCGGATTCGAGCAGGCAATTTCCGACATGATTATTTTTAATAATGGAGAGCTGCCCCGCTGCGTTGCATAAACAGGTTTGCTCAAAATGGCAACGGCAAGCCGGGTCTAGGCCATTCGGTCCTTATAAGTTGACCAGTGCCGGACAGCGTGATGTAGGCCGTCCGCATTTTCGGACCGCCAAAACAGATATTTGTGCAGATCGGATCGTCTACCTCAAAAAATTCGAGTTCGTCACCGGTTGGAGTAAACGTGCTTATTCCGCCTGTTTGGATCGTTGCGACGCTGACGTTGCCTTCTGCGTCCATCGCCAAGGAATCAAATAACTTGCGGCCGGCAGGACGCGCTAAAAAGCGGCCGTGCGGGGAGCTTGCTAGCTCCCCCTCTCCGGAAAGCTCCCAATAGAGAATCGTACCTTGGTGTGTTTCTGCGACGTAAACCCTGTCTTCGTCTGGCGACAGACCCACACCGTTAGGTCCATCGAGCGGAAAGGCCATTTCCTTAATTTCAGAACCGTCAGCCTTGGCGTAATACAACCCGCCGCGATCTCTGCTGCGAGCTCGAGTTTTTCCATGATCTGTAAACCAGAAACCTCCCGATCGATCGAACATCAAGTCATTGGGTCCTTTAAGCGGTTCCCCGTTCACCTCGGCGTACAGGGTTACGACTTCTCCCGTCTCTATATCAATCCGTTCTATTCTGCCCGATGAGTAGTCCTTAGGAACTAAGCCCGGGACAGTTAGCCCTCTCGCCTGACCCCACTCGAATCCACCGTTATTACATACATAGAGAGCACCGTCGGGTCCCAATGCGGCACCGTTTGGTCCGCCACCAGGATTCGCTACTACTTCGATTGAACCGTCTGCCGGATCTACGCGCGAGATAGTCCCACGTTTAATTTCTACTAGAATCACCGAGCCATCAGACATGACGACCGGCCCTTCTGGAAATTCCAGGCCAGTCGCTACTACTTCGTAATTACTCATGAAAAGACACTAGCGCTAGCACTGGACAGGCTGCTGCTACCGGTCCGTAAGCAAAGCATCTAGCTCGTCTTGAGTCATCAGGACATCTCGTGCTTTCGAACCAATTGAAGGCCCTACTACGCCCCTTTGTTCTAAAAGATCCATTAAACGCCCAGCTCGAGCAAATCCCACTTTTAGCTTTCTTTGCAGCATCGAAGTCGAACCCAGTTGAGTTTCTACGACTATCGCCATGGCTTGCATCATAAGGTCGTCGTCATCGTCATCTCCCGACGAGCCGCCGGGAATAATCGCTGGGCCAGAATCCGCCGACCCCTCTACACCTTCGATGTAGTTAGTTTCCGGTGCTTGTCTGCGCCAGTGAGCGACAACTTGGTGAATCTCGGCTTCGCTCACCCAACATCCTTGAACCCTCTGGGCGACACTGCTGTTCGCGCCAAGAATTAACATGTCCCCTTTACCGATCAGACGTTCCGCTCCAGGCTGATCAAGAATGACTCGACTGTCGGCAAGGCTAGATACTGCAAAAGCCATACGCGAAGGAATGTTGGCTTTGATGACACCGGTGATGACATTTACTGAGGGTCTCTGAGTAGCAACTACCAAATGGATTCCAACAGCCCGAGCCATCTGCGCAAGGCGCGTAATCGATTCTTCAACGTCGCGCGCTGCGACCATCATCAGGTCGTTGAGCTCGTCTACCACTACGACGACAAAAGGCATCCTTTCGAACTCGCGCTCTTCATTAAGGTCTGAGGCGAGACGACCTTCGTCGTAAGCGGAGTTGTATCCGGATATGTCGCGGAAACCAATCTCAGACAAGACGTCGTACCGCCGTTCCATCTCCTTTACGGCCCACGCCAAAGCGTTTGCTGCTTTCTTTGGATTTGTTACCACTTGAGTCAAGAGGTGCGGCAGACGGTCATACTGGCCCAGCTCAACACGTTTGGGGTCGATAAGAATCATCTTCACTTCGTCTGGAGTCGAGCGCATCAGCAACGAAGTAATTACCGAATTAATGCAAGAAGACTTTCCAGCCCCAGTAGCGCCCGCAATAAGAACATGGGGCATTGATGCCAAGTTAGCCATAACCGCATTACCAGAAATATCTTGCCCTAGAGCGACCTCTAAAGGATGAGTTGCCTCCGCCGCTGTTTTCGTTGAGAGGATGTCACCCAACGCCACGAGGTGACGATCCGCATTAGGGACCTCAACCCCAATGGCTGACCTTCCTGGAATTGGCGCAAGGATTCTCACGTCTGCGGACGCCATTGCATAAGCGATGTCTTTGTGAAGGCTCGTCACTCGAGAGACCTTGACCCCCTTGCCAAGCGACAACTCATACCTAGTAACAGTGGGGCCTACTTCCATACCAGTTACACGCGTCTCTACACCGTGACTGGCGAGCGCCGCCTCTAAATTTCTTGCACCGTTCTGCAACAACCGTTCGTCAACGTCTTGAGCGCCAGACCTTTCCAGATTTTCATCTGCTGGTAACTGCCAGGACCCGGCAGGTCGACTTGAGAGATCAATTTCCATTTGCTCTGGTGGACGATTTGGCTTCGTCGGCTTTGGAGGTGGATCTTTCGATTCGATTGACGAATCATTTGGAGCTCGACTAATACCTGGTTCATTTTCCGAGAAACTAGGCGAGCACTCCTCATCAACATTCGATGCTGCGGGCGAAATATCGCTCGGTTCGTTCAAGGTATCTTCATTCAACTCAGGAGGGGGCAGCGCAGCACCCGGCGCTGAAATTGTCGGCAGACTTGGACGACCCTCTCGCCGCATTTCGGGAACCTGTCTATCGGATCCAAGACTTTGAAGACTTAAGAAGCCACGTCGAATTTGTTTGCCAATAAGGAGCGCTGCCCACCCGACGGCATTGAGGACCTGACGAAACCCTGTGTCGGTAACGATCATTAAGCCGAACATCGCCCCGAGGAATAAAATCACCCAAGCCCCAGAGCCATCAACAACACTGCGAATTGGCTCTGCCACTACTGCCCCGACGACACCTCCCGATGAGCGCAAATCGTCCAGTGTGGTGCGAATTCCTTCGGCATCACCCATCAAGTGAGCCATGCCCGAGAACGCTAACGCAGTCAATACTGCTCCAAAAGCGACTCGCCAGGTTCTTTCGCTGCGTTTGTCGCGAAGTATCACGTAAGCGCATAAGAGCAAGCCGATAGGCACTAAGTACCGAAAGACGCCAAACGAGACGCTCATCACGCTTTCTAGAAGTCGCCCAGCTATCCCTGCTCTATCTCCGAATAAAGCTAAGAGAGATATCAACGCTACGACAATGAGAACTAAGCCCGTGACGTCATTTGCCCGACCGCGCAGGCCAGCTTCACCCATTCTTCTGAATATCGACGTCTTATTTACCTTCATTGCTACCGGTGTCTCTTGGCGATTATCTGGGTCTAGAAGCTAACTAGGGGTTCTATTCATTGCTGGGCACTATTTATCGCGTAATTCCGAGAGTACCGAACCACTAGGTGTAAGAGGGTTCAGTCCGCGATAATCACAGTCGCCGATATCGGTGGACGACGTCGGGTCCGAGTTCCGACAAATTTCCCGGTCTTTCTGCGAATGACACGTTCAATGGCTTCTTTGTCGTTTTTACTATCGAGCGCTGACAGAACCGCTTCCCGTATTTCAATTTCTAATTCTGCGAGCACTTGAACGCTGCGGTCCTTATCTAACCATCCGAGAGTTGCTATATCGGGATGACCCACTAGCTCATTATTTTTACCCACCACAACCGTGACATGCACAAAACCAGCTTCGCCTAGATTTCGGCGCTCTTGAAGCAATCTAGGGGATAGGTCGTCGAGAAGGCCGTCTACAAACTGGTATTCGGCAGGAACTTGTCCACTTACCCAAAGACCTGTCTCATCAAGAGTGAGCTGGTCACCGTCCGAGGCGACCAGGCATCGGTTTGCAGCATGACCCGCTGCAATCGCGACCTCGGCATTTCGAACAAGCATTCGGTGCTCTCCTTCAATCGGGAGGTACCACTCAGGGGACACGATCTCATATAGGTGGTCAAGTTCATCTCTTTGAGCGTGGCCTGTGGTGTGCACATGCGCATGACCATCATGAACTACCTCGCAGCCAAGTCGTGTCAAAGTATCGATAAGAGAATGAACCGCTAGTTCGTTTCCGGGAATGGGGTGACTGGAGAGAAGAACTACGTCTTGATCGGAAAGAGTCATTTCGGGGTGCTCGCTGCGTGAAAGTAAGGACAAAGCTGCGTTACGCTCGCCTTGAGAGCCAGTGCAGATAACGCAAACCGATTCATTGTCGTAGTGGCGCAAATTTTCAATCGAATCCACTGAACGGTGAGGCAAATCCAGTACGCCTAGATCCTGGGCTATTCGAATGTTGTTTACCATCGATCGCCCAACAGGGAATATGGTTCTCCCCTGAGAAATCGCCGCGTCACATACTTGCTGAACTCTGTGAAGATGACTGGCAAAGCAACTGACGATAAGTCGCCTATCGGCCCACAGTGGAAACAGCTCACTGAACGTTTCCCCGATAGTCGATTCAGATGGGCTCCATCCAGGCTTATCGGCGTTTGTGGAGTCCGCCATCAGAACTCTGATGCCCGCGCCCCGTTTCAATTCCTCTAATCGCTCTAAATCAGTCGTTCTCCCATCAATCGGTGCCGAGTCCAGTTTGAAGTCGCCCGTGTGAACTAAGACACCTTGATCGGTATGCAGAATGACACAGAGACTTTCGGGCACCGAGTGGGTGATCGGTAAGACTTCGATGTCAAATGGCCCAATCTCAAATCGCTCTCCGTCGGCGACAGGGTGAAAGCTGGTTTTAGCTTCTAGGCCAGCTTCCGTTACTTTATTTTTCGCGAGTTCCATTGTTAACTGCGAGCCGAATATCGGTAACGAAAACTCTTTTAAAAGGTGAGTGATTCCACCCAAGTGGTCTTCGTGGCCATGCGTGACAATCAAACCAACAATGTCCGACCGTCGGCCTTTCAGCCAACTCGTGTCAGGCAAGATCACGTCTACCCCTGGCATAGTGCTATCCGGAAACATGACTCCGAAATCGATTAGGAGCAGCTTGTGGTCAACCTCGACGCAAGCAGCATTGCGCCCAACTTCCCCGAGGCCACCCAAGAAAGTGATTGTTACATCTGCGGGTGTCAAATCAAGCCTTTAGACGCGAGTAAACCTCGCGCGCTTCTTTCTCTAAGCCCTGCGGCGTCGGGCCCATTGGTAACCGAGGTTCACCTACATTGAGACCCAAGGTCCGCATCATGGCCTTAGTGGGAATCGGGTTTGGGGCTTCGTCCCCGGTCTCATAATCGAAACTTTCCAGCAGCCGGGCATTAATGCGACGAGCTTCCTGTGCGTCGCCCGCTTCCCAGGCATCCATCATCGCGACGTGTTCGGGAGCCGACCAATGTGCTGCGACGCTTATCACGCCAACCGCTCCCACAGCCAATAGGGGCAGAGTCAGGGCGTCATCGCCACTGTAAACCTCGAAACCTATAGGAGCATCTCTAACGACTTTCGCCGTTTCTCCAGGATTACCTGCCGCATCTTTCACTGCAACAACATTGGGAATGTCGTGCGCCATTCTTAAGAGTGTCGCTGTTTCGATCTTTCGTCCAGTGCGAACAGGAATGTCATAGAGCACTACGGGCAGCTTGGTGGACGATGCAATCGCTTCGAAATGGGCGTAGATGCCAATTTGAGAAGGACGGTTGTAATAAGGGGTCACCGCAAGAATACCGTCGCACCCAAGTTCCTCGGCTTTCTTAGTTTGCGAGACTGAGTGGGCTGTGTCGTTAGTTGTAGTTCCGGCGATTACCGGAACAGTCACTGCCTCAGCAACAGATTTCCACAGCTCCCAGTCTTCCTCGTCAGTGACAGCTGGTCCTTCGCCGGTAGTTCCGGTAATAACTAGCCCTTCACTTCCTTGTTCAACGAGCCATTTCGCAAGGGTTATAGAAGCATCAATATCAAGAGCTCCATCATTAGAAAACGGTGTAACCATTGCCGGAATCACTCGGCCAAATTGCGCAGTCATGACGCCGAGGGTAGCCCGTTATTAGGCCGACTCACTCGCTCTATCGATTCCTAAGCTCGCAAGTAGGTCTTCGTGAAGTTCAAACCACACAGTGTGATAGCTCGGCATGATCGGTTTAGTTAACCAATCCAGCTCCCCCAGCATCAATTTCTCCCTAGCGTAAGAAAATCGCGCTGCATATCCTCCGTACCGCATAAGCGCAGTTTCTAGATCACGAAGAACTAGAAAAAGGTCTGATTCCAACTTAACGAGCCGCTCCAGAATCATTTCGTCGTAGGAAGCGTCTTTGTGATCGTTGAGTCGCTGCTCTCCGTCGGCATCAACGATTACTTGCCAATCGGTACACAGTTGCAGCATCGCCGGGTTTAGCAGGAGGAATTTTTCGTAGCTCATTTGAATAGAACTTCGTGTCCCAGAGTCATCAATTTCTAGTCTGAGGAGTTCTTCGCCTAATTCTCTGCCAGTCGGAGTCAAAATATATTTCTGCACTCCATCAACATCGCGAACCAAACATTTCCCGTCATTAAGCATTTTGGTCAATACAGTTTCAACAAGGGATACGTCAAGGTCGTGGACAGAGGATACGTCTCCAAGCTCCCCAAAACCTTTGAGACGCAAAGCTAGAGCGACCATAAGCTCCGGGTCTGATTCGCGCGACATCTAGATAGCTACGACCCGACGGGGGCCGCCTCTTCACCTTCAAGCTCTCGAGTGATAGCAAAGGAATCGACTTCCGCCTCGATATCTACCCAGTCCTCGTATTGAATGACGCCTATTTCCCCGAACTTCTTCCTAAGCCAGCCATCTCCAGCATCCAAGAGTCCTAGCTTCTTGCAATTTGGGACAATTTTGGTGAAAAGCAATTGCTGGAATTCTTGACGAAGTGGGTCCGCGTAAGCGATGGGAATGATTTTCTTAACATCGGCGCCCATTCTTTCCCAGACCTCTTGTTGCAGAAACCGGTCACGCATTCTGACAGCTGCTTCGAATGCAAATTCTTGACGTTCTCTCAGCTCAGCTTGCGTCATATCTGAATAGACCTCTTTGAGCGACAAAACGCCGAAGGCAACGTGACGGGCTTCATCACTCATCACATAACGCAAAAGCTGCTTAAGGAGGGGTTCTTCGCTCTGCTGATAGATGAAGCCAAAAGCTGCGAGCGCGAGACCCTCAACCATTATTTGCATGCCTAGGTAGGTCATATCCCACCGAGAGTCGCCAATTATTTCGTCAAGGAGCATTCGGAGGTGAACGTTGATGGGATAGGTATCCGACAATTTAGTGTCTAGATATTTAGCAAATACCTCCACGTGCCGAGCTTCGTCTACAACCTGCGTGGACGCGTAATACTTCGCATCCATCCAGGGGACTGTCTCCACAATTTTGGCTGTACACACTAAGGCTCCTTGCTCCCCGTGCATAAATTGACTTAGAGCCCAGTTTTGGGACTCCATGTTGAACTTGACCCACTCTTTACGGCCCCAGGACTCAATGCCTGTTCCCGACAAATCAAGGACCTCACCTGCTCCGCCATTTGTTTCGTACTCTTTAACTGCCAAGGCTTCCTGATCTACATCGGTATCCCAGGGAAGATCCGTTTCTCCATTCCACTGACCAACTTTAGCTTTCTCGTATAGCTTCGCTAGCTGCGGCCGAGAACCCTTCTCGTAGTCCCAGGAATATATACAGTCGGCATTGTCCTCTACCGCGTGAATGACCTCGTTCGGGTCAGTGTTGGTCATGGCCAAAATAGCTTCAAAGTCGTTCGGGTCAGTTCGACCAATAATCTCTTCCACCGTCGACATAGGAACTCCTCTGCACGTTTGGACGAGAGGCTATCAGCGCTTTGCGCTAAGAAATCAACATTAATTTGCATGCATTCTTCGAAATACCCTGTCTAAGGCCGCTTCCGTGAGAATGGCTTTAGCGAACGCAGCCAGGCGAGCGTCGCGCCCCAACACCTTTCGGCGGGGAGGGTTTTTGCAATCGGCGCACTTTTCGACAGCCCTAGCAACGCGATCTGGATCCATCCTAAGTTGGTTATTTGAGCTAAGACGCCGGCGCGCACTGCGCACTAAAGCGTCGTAGCGACCGGTGTCTGAAATGTCTTGGGAGGGCTGCCGGGCAACTGGTAACTGTCGTACCTTTTCCCAAAGCGGCGTTTCAACCGCTCCCGGTTCCAAAAGAGTAATCTGAGGCCCCGAATAGGGCAATTCTCGTCGTAGCGCATTAATTAAACCAACCAACGCATGCTTACTGGCGACGTATGGGCTTACTAACGGTACGGCCACTCGTGAATTGATTGAGCCGATGGCCACTATTCGAGAATTGGGTGTGGCTGACAGCAACGGCAGCGCTGCCGCGATCGTCAATGCCACTCCGGTCACGTTGACTTCAAACTGCTCTTGCCATTCATCATGAGTAACAAACTCAAGAGGACCAGCGAAAACAACCCCAGCGTTTGTCACCAATAGGTCTAAGCCTGATGAAACACCATCCTGATTTAGGCATTTAAAAGCTGCAGTAATTTGGGAAGAGTTTCTGACATCGAACTCCACAGGGGTAACCCCCGGCAATTTCGCCAACTTGTGCGCATCATCGCTTGCACGAATACCCGCCCAAACTCGCCAACCGCTCAAACTCAACCTTCGAACCGTCGCATAACCGATCCCAGTACTCGAACCAGTCACAAATGCTGACCGTCGGACCACGCATCCACCCCGCAGTGCTATTCGACAACCATGTCGGCAAAACTATCTCGTAAGGTCCGCTTCGAGAATTTACCTGTGGATGTCTTTGGTACCTCTTCAATTACTTGCGTTGCACTTGGCAGCCACCATTTAGCCATCCGGGGAGTCAGATACTCAATAAGTTCTTCGTGGGTAAGCGACTCCCCTTCATGAAGCACCACGCAGGCCATTGGGCGCTCCATCCACTTCTCTGATGCGACCGCTATCACAGCGGCTTCGGCGACCTTCGGGTGACTCATTATTTCGTTTTCGACCTCTACCGAACTTACCCACTCACCGCCTGATTTGATTAAATCCTTCGTTCTGTCCACAAGACGTATATAGCCTCGCTCGTCACAGGTAGCCACATCTCCAGTTCGGAGCCAGCCATCATCGGTGAAAGAGTCTGTTGCATCAGGTCTTTTGTAATACTCAGCCGTAATAAACGAGCCTCTCACTTGCAATTCCCCACTCGACTCGCCGTCCCAGGGGAGTTCTAGAGTCGAGCCTGGTTCGCAGATCCTAAATTCCACCGTCGGAACGATCGTCCCAACAGACGATCTAATTTCAGCCTTAGCATCGTCCGACAAATCTGATTCTGCCGATTTGACGTGTGCTATCGCCGCAAGCGGACTCGTCTCAGTCATTCCCCATGCTTGAAGAAGCGGCAAACCAATTTTCTCTCGATACCCCTCAGAGAGAGACTTCGGAACAGCTGACCCACCACACGGGATCGCGCGCAAATGAGACATGTCGCGCCCATCTAACTCATTCAAAACCCCCATCCATATGGTCGGAACACCGGCGGCAATCGTTACTTTTTCAGATTCCATCAATTCTGCGATCGGCTCTGGTTGCAACTTCGGGCCAGGATTTACCAGTGTCGCGCCGGCTGCGACTGCAGCGTGTTGCAACCCCCAAGAGTTCACGTGAAACATTGGTACAACTGGAAGAATGACGTCCGATTCACGAACTCCAAGACCGTCGGTTGTCATCGTAGTAAGCGTGTGCATATAGGTAGATCGGTGGCTATAAACAACCCCTTTAGGGTTACCAGTTGTGCCACTCGTGTAGCACATTGATGCTGCCTGCTTTTCGTCCTTTACTTCGAACTCAACTGGCGAAGCGTTCGAAATTAGTTCTTCGTAATCCACGACTCTCGGGTCATCCGGAATTTCTCCGTCGCCATCGTCCATAACAACAAAGTGTCTCACCGTCTCAAGTTGGTCCACTAGCGGCCAAAGCAGAGCGATGAGCGATCGATCAACAAAGACCACCTCATCTTCTGCGTGGTTCGCAATATAAACAATTTGCTCACCGAACAATCTGATGTTGAGTGTGTGAAGAACTCGATTACTGCAAGGAGCAGCGAAATAAAGTTCGAGATGCCTTGCCGTATTCCATGCAAAGGTTCCAACTCGCCCATACTCAGTGATGCCAAGGTCATCTAATGCGCCGCCAAGCCTTCTGGTTCGTTCGGCCCAATTTCCGTAATTACTGCGCTCGATACCAGTCGCAGTGGCGGTTACTAATTCTTTGTGCGGGAAAAGACTTTCGGCGCGCCGAAAGAAAAAATCGAGTGTTAGCGAACTATCCATCATTGTTGACTGCATAACCAAATCGTAGGAGAAGAGTCCTCTTCTGACCACATCCACGTAGGGTGATCTTCGAAATGAGTGATGAACAACCTGCGAGAAGTCATCTCAACCCTTCGCAACGCCAGCGAGCAAAGCGACTTGCGGCTATACCTTTCGCTTTAGCTTTGGCCGCTTACATCGGACAGATATTAACGAGTTCACTTATCGACTCGAGTCCGCTGCTACTAATTTCACTGAACGCAACGGATCCGATGCTGCTTCTGGCAGCAAGCCAAACAACTCCAGTAGCATTTCTGGTGGTCGGCGCTATTCGGTTGTTTGCCCCAGATCTATTCCTCCACCAACTGGGGAGGGAATTTGGGCCAGCGACGAAGTCCTATCTTGAAGCCGAATTCGGCCCTAGAAGCAGCATTCTTCGAACTATCGCCCTGCTTGAAAAGTGGTTTCCAAGAGTCGGCTGGCTACTTTTGTTTCTTATCCCGGGCTATCCCATGTGCCTATTAGCGGGCATCGCAAAAATGCGAAGAGTTCCGTTTGTCTTAGTAAACCTCGCGGGAACCTTTTCTCGGCTTCTGCTTATCTATTGGGTAAGTTCAGTCTTTGAAGGCCCAATCGGAGCTGTTGTCCGGTTTATTGGCCGGTATTCTCTGCCTTTTACATTAGTTATGGTCGCTATTGTGGCGCTTCAAAGTCGTCGTAGTGGGGGCGAAAGCACCGCCTGAGTCCCTACAAGTGGTCGATGTCTTTCCATCTCGGCATGCTGGGCTGGGCTCCTAAAACCTTGACTGCTGCTGCCCCCGCCCTAACCGCGATTGTGGCAGCTGCAACAGGATCGCCTGTTTCCACAAAGGCCACCGCAAACGCACCAACGAATGCATCTCCTGCGCCGGTCGGGTCGAGCACTTCGACGCTGGGAGCTTCGACCTTGATGGTTTCTCCCGAAGCCAACACTTCGCAACCCTTTTCTCCGAGGGTAGTGATGAGAACGGGGGGCTCAAAAGCGCCTAACTCCTCTGCCTCATTCCGATTCACTATTACGACGTCCGCCAAAGGAAGAACGTGCTCGGCGACTTCGTTGTAAGGGGCAGGATTAAAAACAACTGTTGTTGAAGACGCCGCTGCAATTAACGCTGCAGCGCGTGCAGCTTCCGCAGACACTTCGCCTTGCAGCAGTAGTACATCTGCAGCGGAGATCTCCTCAGCAGAACGCTCCACATGTTTGGCATCGACATCAGCATTCGCTCCGGGAACGATTATGATCGACACATCTTCCGGATCTACCGTAATTAAGGCAGTACCAGTTGCTGTTGGGCCTTGAAGCACCCAGCGAGCGTCTACGCCCGCTGCGTGCAATTGGGACAGAAGATATTCACCGCGCGCGTCGGCACCAACGCCTCCGATCATAACGACATCGGCCCCGAGTCGCGAAGCTGCTACGGCTTGATTCGCGCCTTTACCTCCCGCATTTTCAGCGACAGATGATCCTTGCAGAGTTTCATCTCGGGTTGGTCTTCTCGGAACCCAAACAGTTATGTCATAGTTCAGACTTCCCACAACAACTACTCGAGCGGCCAATATCTATACCCCTAAGTAGCGGTCAAGTCCGACGGTAACGCCGGGATATTGCTCTATAACTCTGCACGCTAGAGTCACACCACCCATGAAGGAAGAACGATCCATACTGTCGTGTCTGATAGTCAGCGTTTCTCCATCGGTTCCCAGCAATACCTCTTGATGGGCCACAAGACCCCTTAGACGAACCGAATGGACCGATATCCCTCCAGGCCCCAACGCCCCGCGAGCTCCTGGAAGCGTCTCATATTTTGTGGGTTCGTCTCCCCACTCCGAGGCGGCTGCCTCCATCCGTTCCAAAGTTCGCATCGCTGTTCCCGACGGAGCATCCACTTTTTGATCGTGATGAAGTTCGATAATCTCAGCAGTCGGAAAAAACGGTGCTGCTATTTCAGCAAAGTTCATCATGAGAACTGCTCCAATCGCGAAATTGGGAGCCACCAAACAATTACTGGCGGTGAAGGCTTCCGTAAAACTGCGAAGGTCTTCGTCTTCTAAACCGCTGGTGCCGACAACCGCGTTGATCCCATTTTTCGCGCACCAGAGGACGTTTGATCTAGCAGCCTCAGCAACAGTGAAGTCAACGACAACATCGACCTCCGAGGGATCAATTTCCTCGACAGCAGTGAGAATCGGAACAGTTCCCGTCACATCTAATTGCCCGGAAGAATTCGAATCCACAGCAGCGACGAGATCAAGCTCTGGGTCAGCAAGTACAGCCTCGCATACCGCTGTGCCCATTCTGCCTAGTGCCCCTAAGACTGCTACTCGCATCTATCCTTCTTCCTTTACTTTCTTAAAACTCCATGAGCCCCGCCTCCATTGTGGGGGACGGGGCTCAGAGTTGAAATATCAATTTCGAAATACGCGCTGAGAAGCACGATTCTCGGGGTAATTACCGACGACTACGGCGGCGACGGCGGCCGCGGCCGTCGTCTTTGGGTTCTGGGCCCATATCTCCATAGAGACTTTTTGCCGTCTCGGAGAAGTGCTCTTCGAAGGAAACATATTCTCGAGCCGCCGATGTCTCATTTTCTGAACTTGGCGAGTTGTCATCGTTAGTGTCAGTCGAGTCAGTTTCATTTGGTTCGCTCGCTTTCGCCTCTGATACGGGCTCCGAGGTAGACCCCTCCTGAGCAGCAGCCAAGTCGCCTACGACTGATAGCGAGAGTTTTCCGTTTGGATCTATATCGTCGACCAAAACTTTGACCGAATCTCCGACGTTTAGTACTTCTTCAACTTTGTCAAGTCGACGATCACCGCCAAGTTTGCTGATATGAAGCAGTCCGTCAGTTCCGGGGAGAATATTGACGAATGCGCCGAACTTGGTGATGTTTACCACCCGGCCGTCGTATTCTGCTCCCACGTCTGCCGTTGGAGGATTAACAATAAGACGAATTTGACGTTCCGCCTCCACGACTTTCTCACGATCTGGCGATCCAATGCTGACCAGACCAACAGTTCCATCATCGTCGACGGAGATGTCTGCGCCAGTCTCTTCTTGGATGGTGTTAATTACCTTGCCTCTGGGGCCTATGACCTCGCCAATTTTGTCAATTGGAATTTCGAAACTGACGATTTTCGGAGCGTTACCTCCAACGTCAGCTCGAGGTTCTGAGATCGCCTCATTCATCACGGCGAGAATCTTCATCCGTGCTTCTCGAGCCTGGGAAAGTGCTTGAGCAAGAACCTCAGCTGGAATGCCATCAATTTTCGTGTCGAGTTGAAGGGCAGTAATCGCATCTTCTGTTCCTGCAACCTTGAAGTCCATATCACCAAAGGCATCTTCGGCCCCAAGGATGTCGGTGAGAGTTACGTATTTACCTTCGGCGTAAACAAGGCCCATAGCGATGCCAGATACGTGACCTCTGATCGGCACACCGGCATCCATTAGCGACAGAGACGACGAACAAACCGAACCCATCGAAGTGGATCCGTTTGAGGACAGCACATCGGAAACGAGACGCAACGTATAAGGGAATTTTTCCTTGGATGGAATTGCTGGAAGTAAGGCTCGTTCTGCCAGGGCGCCGTGACCAATTTCTCGCCTCTTAGGTCCACGCATGAAGCCAGCTTCACCGGTCGAAAACGGTGGAAAGTTGTAGTGATGCATGTAGCGCTTGCGATCATTTGGATTCAAGGTGTCAATTAACTGCTCCATCCGACTCATGCCGAGAGTAGTGACATTCAAAACCTGGGTTTCGCCACGCTGGAAAAGGCCCGAACCATGAGCCGTCTCTCCAACGTATCCAACTTCCGCTGAGAGGGGCCGCACCTCGTCAGTCGCTCTTCCGTCAATTCGGAAGCCATCTTCGACGATCCGTCGGCGGACAATCTCTTTCGTGATTGACCGCACTGCTGCGCCTATTTGCTTGGCGGAATCATCTGTGCCCGCGAACTCTTCTTCCAGTTGGGATCGAATTTCAGCCGTTACCTCATCTTGTCGCGCTTCGCGATCTGCTTTATCTGCGATAGCCATCACTTCTGTCAATTGGGGTGTCGCTACCGCTCGCACTCTTTCGATGATTTCTTCGCTGTAATCAACACTCCGAATCCATTCAAGTTCATCGATAGATCCCAATTGGTTTCTGAGTGACTTCTGGAGCTCAATCACATCGTCTATCCATTGCTTTGAAGCGTCGAGGCCTTCGGCAAGCACTTCTTCGGTCACCTTCGGTGCGCCTTCGTCGTAGTATTCAAAAGCTCTCTCAGTGCCACCTGCTTCGACCATCATGATCGCTATGTCGCCGTTGTCTAGCTGACGACCAGCGACGACCATCTCGAAAGTCGACGCCTCTCCTTCTTGATAAGTCGGGAAAGGGATCCAAGAACCGTCTGTGCTGAATGCGATGCGGACAGCTGCTACTGGCGATTCAAAAGGTATTCCACTCACCCAGAGAGCTGCTGACGCTCCATTGAGAGCAATGACGTCATACTGGTTTTCGCCATCGACACCAAGGATTGTTCCAACTACATGTGTCTCATGTCGATACTCTGCGGGAAAGTTCGGTCGTAATGGTCGATCAATAAGCCGACAAGCAAGAATAGCGTCGTCGGATGCTCGACCTTCTCTACGGAAAAATGACCCAGGAATTCGTCCTGCTGCATACATTCGTTCTTCAATATCGACGGTAAGCGGGAAGAAATCAGCCCCATCTCGCGGCTTGCTTGAAGCTGTCGCCGTGACTAGGACCTGGGTGGAGCCAATCTTGGCAGTCACGGCTCCATTGGCCAGACCGGCTAACTTGCCGGTTTCGAATGAAAGGGTTTTATCGGTCCCTGAAATCGGTCCCGATACAGAAATGGCATCTGCCATAGTTTACTTCTACTCCTTCGGCGAGACCTTCTCGCCATAATTTGTACTTAGTTGGTAGACGTCGGTCACTCCTGATTCACACGAGGGAGCGACGACAACCAATTAATTTTGTTGAGATGTTAGAGCTAGAGCCACTTCGAGGTGGGGCCTTACAGAGAGACCCACAAATCGTCAGCGACGCAGGCCGAGCTTAGAAATTAGCGCTCGGTAGCGCTCAACGTCGTTGTTGTCGAGATAGTTCAATAGTCGGCGGCGGCGACCTACAAGTTTCAGTAACCCTCGCCTGCTGTGGTGGTCCTTTTGATGAGTCTTCAGATGTTCGGTGAGATCATTTATCCGGTCAGTGAGAAGCGCAACCTGTACTTCGGGTGATCCAGTGTCCGCGTCGTGGTGACGGTGCGCTGCCATAGTGTCGGATTTTTCGGCCATTTGGTGATTTCCTTGAGATTCTGTCTTCGAGCCACTTAGTAGAGGTATTTGCAGCTCATTGGCCGGCGCACGAAAATACGCCGGTCACAGCTTAACAGCCCCAATCGCACTTAAGACAGTGACAATGCCAACGCTGTTTATTCAGCGAGACACTTTGCTGCGTCGGCAACATCTTTGACCAACTGCTGTTTTAACGAATCTATGCCGTCAAACTTTTTTTCTCCACGCAAACGCCTCACAAACCGCACTTTGGCCGATTCACCGTAAAGGTCACCCCGAAAGCCAATTAGATGGGCCTCAATCAGAGACCTTTCCGCATCGTCGTAAAAGGTGGGCCTTTTTCCGATGTTTACCGCTGCCGGGTACTGAGCGCCATCATCGCGAACGTACCAAGCCGCGTAGACACCATCGGCCGGTACCTGCAGATCTGGGGTGGTTGGAATGTTTGCAGTTGGAAAGCCGATAGTTCTGCCCCTCCGGTCGCCTGGGGTAACCACACCGCGAACTTCAAACGGACGACCAAGTAGCCGGTGAGCCTTTTCTACGTCTCCCTCGCTAAGTGCTGCGCGAATAGAAGTTGAGGAAATTACTTCCCCTTCACCAGTCAACTGTTTGACTAGCGGCAGCCCCACTACTTCGTAGCCAAATTCTTCACCAACCGCGCCCAGAGTTTCGACGTTTCCTCGCCGACCCTGACCAAAATGAAAATCAGCGCCCACCACCACAGCCCGCGCCTGGAGACAATCGACAAGCACCTGCCGAGCAAACATTTCGGCGGGAACCTCAGCCTGCTCGGGCGTAAATTCGACCACCAACGTATAGTCAACACCCGTTTCAGCCAATAACTCCAGCTTGTGGTCGAGATCGCAAAGTAAAAGCGGTGCCGACTCGGGTCGAACTATCGTCGCTGGGTGACGGTCAAAGGTAACTACCGCCGTTGCGCAGCCCCGCTCTGCTGCCATTCGATGCATTTCAGAAATTACGGTGCGGTGGCCTCTGTGAACCCCGTCATACTCGCCGACGGTAACTACGCTTCCTTGCTCTAGGGCTGGCGACCACGCTGGGTCACGAATGATCTCCACTTGATCAAACTATCGTGATGCCTGCCTCTAGGCGACATTATTTGCCATGACCTAATCGATCAGTGATGAGCGGGCAGCACAACTGAAGGAACTACTCGACCTCCACGTTTCTCATGGACCGCTAGAAGGGTTCCCGATGGTCCGAACAAAGCCCAAGGGCCCGGACCTTCGACTCGATCACTTGCCAGACGTCCGCCATTTTCTATAGGCCGTACCTCTTCATTTAACAGAACTACCCGATTCATTCCCCTAACTAATTCCTCCACGGGCAGTAGTGGAGCTTCATCGATTGGCAAACTTTCATCGATTGTGTAATGACCACTCTGAATTCTTCTTAGGTTGCGTATGTGGGCACCGCCTCCAAGAAAAGCCCCAAGATCAGCACCAAGAGACCTCACGTAAGTTCCCGACGAACAAGAAACGCTGGCTTTCCAAATCATAGGATCTGGCGTTGCTTCGACCTCGAAAGCACTGACGGTGATTGGTTGAGCCTTGCGTTCAACTTCTCCACCTTCGCGCGCTATTTCATGGAGACGCCGTCCGTCAACGCGACGCGCCGAAACCATCGGTGGAGTCTGCTCAATCTCGCCAGTCAATTGCTCAACGCCACGTAATACTTTCTCTTCGTCAATAGACATCAGATGCCGCTTGACCACATCACCGGAGGAATCCAAGGTGGTCGTTTCCAGCCCAAAAACTATTTCCACCTCGTAAGTTTTAAACGAGGCAGTCGCAAATCTCAGTAGCCTCGTCGCTGAGCCAATACCGATCACCAACACGCCCGTGGCATCTGGATCTAAAGTTCCAGCGTGACCGATTCGCCGCTCGTTAAAGCGTTTTCTCAGCTTTGCAACGACATCATGTGACGTCATTCCCGAAGGTTTGTCGATTAACGCCATACCGTGAACAGTGGGCGGCTTACGAGGCATTAACCATCTTTACTCTGTTCCTCGGAAGAAGCCCTGCCGAGTTCTTCCAAAATGGATTCAATACGGCCGGCCTCCTGAATTGATTTATCAACCGAAAATTGAATCGTCGGAGTTCTACGCATACGCGAGTTTTTCGCAAGTGCCTGTTGAACCCTTTGGCGATACTGTTCTAAAGCCTCCAAGACGTCTTCCATATCGTCTTCCGGGCCGCCATGAACCCACACAACGGCGTGCGCAAGCTCTCGATCAACATCAACCCCTGTGACCGAGATTAGGAATAATCGAGGGTCATCGATTCGCTCTATCTCTGTCGCTACAACTTCGCGTACAAGCCCAGATACACGGTCAGTTCGCTGGTACTGACGTCCCCCACGCTGCTGTCGCCCCCGTTTCCTGCTCATTCCGCAGCCCCCTGAGTAGCCTCGCCAGAGAGTTATCTAGGCGATTGGAATCTCTCGCTCGTCGTAAGTCTCAATCACATCACCGTCTTTGAGGTCAGTGAAATCTGAAAGTCCTATGCCGCATTCCATGCCTGCAGTCACTTGGCCAACAGATTCTTGGAAGTGACGCAGGGATGCAATTTCGCCCTTCCATATGATTGCACCTTCACGCAAGAATCTCACTTTTGCACCGTCGTTGATGGAACCGTTTTCAACGAAACAACCAGCAATTGGGCCAACCCCAGAAATGCGGAATACTTGTCTAACGTGAGCCTCGCCGGTGACGATCTCTTCGAACTCCGGTTCGAGCATGCCGAGCATGGCATTTTCGATGTCCTCGAGAAGTTGATAGATGATTTCGTACAGCCTGATCTCAACATTTTCGGCCTCTGCCGCTTCGCGAGCTTTGCGGTCAGGACGGACATTGAAACCCAGGATCGTTGCATTAGAAGCCACTGCGAGCTGGACATCGTTCTCGTTGACTCCGCCAACCCCGCGGCTCACAAAGGCAAGTTTCACGTCATCGCGCTCTAACTTACGCAAACTTTCAGTTACTGCCTCAAGCGATCCATGCACGTCCGCCTTCAAAACCAAATTCAAAGTTGTCGCTTCACCCGCCTGAATTTGTTTAAAGATGTCTTCAAGCTTGGCTCCTCCACCGCTGGAAGAAGACACCGTTGCCATGTTGGCTTGTCTTTGCCAATGCTCTCGCGTTTCTGCCACTCGATTGGCAGTTTTCTCGTCAGGAGCGACGGTGAACATGTCACCCGACCGCGGTACTTCTGAAAGACCAAGCACCTCGACTGGAGTAGATGGTCCGGCTTCCTTAAGGGAGTTGCCGCGATCATCGGTCATCGCGCGAACTCGACCCCATGCCGCACCAGCAACCATCGGATCCCCGATTTTCAAAGTTCCTTGCTGGACTAGTACCGTCGCTACCGGCCCGCGCCCTTTATCAAGGTTCGCTTCAAGAACGGTTCCCAACGCGCGACCATCAGACGTAGCTTTCAGCTCTTCAAGTTCGGCGACTAGAATGATTTGGTCGAGAAGATCATCAATGCCTTCCTCAGTCATTGCAGATACCGGGACCGTAATCACGTCCCCGCCATACGACTCAGGAATCAGGTCTCGTTCAGCAAGTTGAGCCAAGACTCTGTTTTGGTCAGCCCCTTCACGATCCATCTTGTTTACCGCTACAACAATTGGAACTTCTGCTGCGCGGGCATGGTCAATTGCTTCAAGTGTTTGGGGCATAACGCCATCGTCCGCGGCAACTACGAGGATTACAATGTCAGTCGCTCGGGCACCACGAGCCCTCATACTGGTAAAAGCAGCGTGGCCCGGCGTATCAATAAATGTCAACGCGTGATCGTTTCTGTCTACCTGATATGCCCCAATGTGTTGGGTAATGCCACCGGCTTCGCCATCCGCAACATTCGCCGATCGAATACGGTCCAAAAGAAGCGTCTTACCATGATCAACGTGACCCATTACCGTTATAACCGGGGGACGCGGTTCTGCGCCCGGGGCGTCAAGATCTACTGCGAGAACTTTTAGAATTTCTTCTTCCTGCTCGGCCCCCGGGTCAACAAGACGAACTTCTGCGCCAAGCTCAGCAGCAAATAACTCGATCATGTCGTCACTGAGAGACTGTGTGGCAGTGACCATTTCTCCTTGTTGTAAGAGGAACCGCACTACGTCCGCTGCAGACCTGTTTACTCTGTTTGCTACTTCTTGAGCTGTGGAGCCGCGCTCCACCAAAATTTCGCCTTCCGGAACTGGAGCATCCGCCGGCGTATAAGCCGCCATTTCCTGCGGCTGGAGTTCCTCTTGCTGACGTCTACGCCGTTTCTGTTTGCGACCCCGCCTTTGCTGCTGTCCGCCGCGAGGGCCACCAGGGCGACCACCTGGGCGACCACCGGGACCGTCCGGCCCTATGGGGGGTCCGCCTGGCCCAGGCGCACCGCTAGGACCACCAGGTCTCCCAGGACGGCGAGGTGCACTAGATGTTGTCCGCCCTCCTGGACGGGGACCGCTTGGGGAACCAAGGTTTCCAGCCTGTCTAGCTCGAGGTGGGCCAGGAGGGGGAGGAATCGAGCGACCAGATCCTGATTTAGGAGGGGCACCCGGAGGCGGAGGAATGCGCTTACCCGTGCCAGTCCTAGGAGGTGCCGGCATTCGAGGCGGCGGGCTTGCTGGAGCAGAACCTATGTCCTGTTTCGCTTCTTCTTCTCTTACTACTGGCGGCTCTTCTGTCTTTGCTGCCGGACGGCTGGCGGTATCTTCCGATGGAGTTCGATCTTCCGACGGAGCCCGTCGGGCTGGTTCTTGGCCGCTTGATGTCACCAGTGGCCGCGCAGTGGGAGGCGGACCTTGAGGAGGCGGCGGAAGGGGCTGCTCCTCCTCAGTAGATTGTTCCTGCTTAGAGGGAGGCAGCGGTTCGTCGCTGGATGGAACTATCTGATCATCAGACGGGACAACTTCATCTTGCGCTCTTGCAACGCCTGCTTCAACCGGAGCTTTCTTGGCTGGAGCTTTCTT
>DKNM01000075.1:74143-77266 GCA_002470695.1 Candidatus Neomicrothrix sp. UBA7388 | reverse complement strand
AAGAAGAAAGCGCCTGCCAAAAAGATTTCTGCGAGAGATCGTTTTAGTCCCGAGTGGCTGAAAAAGCAGCGAGCGGCGCTACTCGATGAGCGAGGAAGGTACACGCAGCACGCTGAATTTCTTGAAGCGGAGGCTGATCAGCTAGCAAGGGATCGCGAACCGGGCGACGTGCAGTTCGATGAAGAGTCGGGTGAGGGTGATTCAATAGCGGTCGAGCGTGACCGGGATCTGCAACTCTCCGCTCAAGCCCGCGAAGCAATTCTAGAAATCGATGCTGCGCTCGAGAGAATTAAAAAGAATACATACGGTATTAGCGTGGTGTCGGGACTTCCAATCCCCAAGGAACGTCTTGAGGCAATCCCACACGCTGACAAACGGGTAGAGGAGAAAGCCACTGGAATGTCGTGGCGATGATTCTGTGTTCAACTTCCGCCGTACCGACGCAACTATTCCAATTTGGGTCGCTGCCACAGTATTAGCACTAGACCAACTCACTAAAGTTTGGGCTGCCGCTGCGCTTGACAGCCAAGTCATTGACGTATTTTGGAAGCTTCGTCTCAATTTGACCACAAACACTGGTTTTGCGTTTAGTGCAGCTCAGGGTTTCGGGCCATTCCTTGGGGTTTTGGCATTGGTGGTAACGGTCGTTCTCTGGCGGATGCGGCAGCGATTTTCTGGTGCCCTGTCAAACGCCGCTTTGGGAATGGTGGTGGGTGGAGCGCTTGGCAATGTCGCTGATCGATGTTTTCGCTCACCTCGCTGGGGTCGAGGTGCAGTGATCGACTTCATCGATTTGCAATTTTGGCCAATCTTCAATGTAGCTGACATGGCGATCGTGACTGGGGTGGCGATTCTCAGTGTAAGAATGTGGGTTGACCAGCGAGGAGAGATGCCTCTTGCGTGACAACATTCCTAACGCCCTTCACGGCGAGCGACTAGATCGAGTAATAGCGATTATGACTGGCTTGAGTCGCAGCGCCGTCTCAGCACTAATCAAGTCGAATCAGGTGTTGAGAAATGGGCAAATTGCTCAAAGCATTTCGGAAAAGGTTGTTGAGGGAGATGAGCTTGAGGTCCACTTAGAGCTTGGGAACAGCGACATTGCATCGTTGGACGGCGATAGCGAAGTCTTATTTAGAATCGTTTATTCGGATGAGGACATTGTTGTTATAGATAAGCCGGTAGGTCTAGTGGTGCACCCAGGTGCTGGAAACAATCAGTCAACTCTGGCTAACGGGTTGATACATCATTTTCCGGAAATGGCTGCCGTGGGCCCAATAAATCGTCCCGGAATTGTTCATAGGTTAGATAAGGACACTACGGGATTACTTGTCTGCGCCCGAACTCAAGAAGCGTTAGAAACGCTTACGGTGGCCCTAGGGGAGAGAGAGATTGAGCGCGTCTATCTCACCATTGTTGCCGGCAGGCCCGATGCGCCTAAAGGAACAATTGATGCTCCAATAGGGCGAAGTAGGCGTGCTAGGACGAGAATGACAATTTCTGAAGAAGGGCGCGAAGCTAGAACGCATTACGAGTTGCTGGAAAGCTGGGCAAACCCTAAGGAGGCCTCTCTGCTTCGGTGCAAGCTTGAGAGCGGGCGAACGCATCAAATTCGAGTGCACCTTCGGGCGATCAACACTCCGGTTCTGGGGGACTCGATCTACGGAAAACCTGATCCATTTGGTATTGGTCGCCCATTGCTCCATGCGGCTGAGCTTTCTTTTCGACACCCGGTAAGTAAGAAAAACTTGAGTTTCCTGTCTCCGATGCCGCCAGACTTCGAAATGGCGGTCGACACTTTCAGAGCCAGAAATATTTAACCTAAAGTGGTTGGAGTCCGTCGATGTTGCTGCTGACACATCTTGGCTTTGTGTCGGCCCATAAAAATTCGCAGAGCGTTGTTTGCGCGAAACTTGCTTTTCGTTGCGGAGTCAAAAAATGAAAGAGATTTCCGAAATTGTTATACCCACGCATGATGATTCGTGCGTCTCGTCGATCGTGCCGGCTGTTGTAGGCGGACGGTCCACGCAGCTTGTTTCGGATGAAGTGGTTAGGGCGAAGTCTGTCGTGCTTTTGGTCGTCGATGGCATGGGTTGGAACCAGGTTCAAGAGAGAAAAGAGGAGCTGCCCTTTTTGAGAACGGCCCCGATGACCTCGATTAGTACGGTTGCCCCGAGCACCACCGCAACGGCATTGACGTCAATCTGCACCGGGGTTCCACCAGGAGAGCACGGAGTGGTGGGATATAAGGTCCCGGTTGCGGCTGGTTTGCTGAACTGTCTGCGTTGGACTAGTGGCTCGCGATCTTTAACTAGCGAAGTGCCACCAGTTGACTTTCAACCCGTCGAGCCTTTTTTGGGTACTAGCCCGTCGGTCGTTACTCGTGCTGAGTTCCGAAACAGCGGCTTCACCCAAGCTCATCTCCGTGGTGGCGAATTTTGCGCGTGGTGGTCTCCGGCGACGTTGGTCACTGAAGTGATAGAGCAGGTAAACCTTGGTCGTCCTTTTGTATACGCCTACTACGATGGTTTAGACAAGGTTGCGCACGTCTATGGGCTGGGCGCCCATTATTTGGACGAACTTAGATTTGTGGATGCGTTGATAGAGCGTATTGCTGAGCAACTTCCTGAGGGCTCGGTTTTGCTAGTTACTTCCGATCATGGAATGGTTGAAGTAGGCGACAACTTGATATCGCTGGGTGATGAGCTTGTGTTGCGAACCTCGAGTACGTCGGGGGAAGCACGATTCCTTTGGCTCCACGCAAAAGAAAGAGAAGCATCTTCTCTCCTTGACACAGCGCAATGTCTAGCCGATGTGGCTTGGGTGGCTTCTGTGGAGCAAATTCTAGATGAGCGTTGGTTTGGTGCTGTCGTAACCCCAGAAGCCCGTTCAAGAATGGGAGACATCGCCGTTGTTGCGAAGGAAGATATTGCCCTTCTCGACCCACGATCGCCTGACTCGCCGAATTTGGTAGCGCGCCATGGCTCTATGACGGCTAATGAAATGTTGGTGCCGTTTATCGAGGTCATCACATAAATTCAAAGTCGCGTCTTGCTGCCCCGCCGATAGCATTTGAATATGGCCGAGCAGCAATCGACACCTGCCAGCACTTCGCAGGACGAC
>DKNM01000075.1:72055-73803 GCA_002470695.1 Candidatus Neomicrothrix sp. UBA7388 | reverse complement strand
TGATAGAACCGGCTCTGCAAGGTACGGGCGAAGAAGAGCCCCCAGCGATAGCGGAGCCAGCCAAAGTAATGAGGATTGGTGCGATGATTCGCACTTTGCTCGATGAAGTTCGTGAAGCTGACCTAGACGAAGCTAGCCGTGATCGTATGAGAGAAATATACGAACAGTCGGTTGCGGAGTTGTCCGAAGCGCTGTCTCCTGACTTGAAAGACGAGTTAGCTCGGCTTGCATTACCGTTTAGCTCCGAGTCGCCATCCGAAGCTGAACTCCGTGTCGCTCAGGCACAGTTGGTGGGATGGCTTGAGGGCCTTTTCCACGGCATTCAGGCTGCTGTCGCCGCCCAGCAAATGATGGCGCAACGTCAGCTAATGGAAATGCGTCAAGGGGCATTACCTCCGGGCGTCGGTGACATCGCCGGTGCTGAAGCCGGACAGCAGGAATCCCATCCTGGAGGCGTATACCTGTGATCACCGAGATTATTTTGCTCAATCGTGAAATATCGACTGGACTGGTCAGTCGTCGTTCACTCGTGGAGGAATCTTTCTAATGGCTGTAACGGTCGAGACTAAGGATTGCACTGCTTTAAGTGATGCTGAAATTGAAGAAATGGCCGAATTGATCGAAGATGAGCCGATCATCTTCGATGTCGGTGAGCTGTCAAAGCAGCGTGACGCTTGGGTTTTGGTCACACAAGTACGAGATGGAAGTAAGCTGGCGGCTTACGGCTTTTGTACCTTGGAGAGAGTCGGCGGGGACCCTACTGTGCTAATCGGTCTTGCCGCAGTTCGGCGAACCAGTCGTCGCGACGGCGCTCTGAAAGCGATGATTACGGATCAAATGAGAAGGGCTGTTCTAGCTTTTCCTGACGAGGATGTCTTGGTGGCATCTCAAATGTCGGACCCGGCGGCGTTCGATGCCTATAAGTCGTTGAGTAAAGTTGTACCTCGACCTGGCTACGAAGCGAATGGTGAAGATCGCGCTTGGGGTCGCCGCTTGGCGAAAAGGTTCGATGTGCGGGGCGAGTACAAGGCTAAAGAGTTCCGCGTGTATGGAGAAGGTTTTCCCTCTTTGGTGCTTAACCACAATTCATCCAAACCTGAGAGCATTAAGCCAGAAATAGCAGCACTCTTTGACGGTCAAGATGCCTCAAAGGGTGACGCTTTAGTGGCTTTTGGGTGGGCGACGCGTGAGAAGCTAGCCAAGCTTCTCTAACTCTCGGCCAGCCCAGTGGAATTTGAGGAAGTAATTCGCAAGCGGAGGATGACACGTAGCTTCACTTCGGAAGCAGTTGATCCAGAAATCCAAAGACGCATTCTTGACCAGGCTCGCCGTGTGCCGTCTGCCGGTAATTCGCAAGGGTTTGATGTTTTGCTTTTGGAAGGAAACGAGACTTCGCGTTATTGGGATATCACTCTCCCGGAGGAGCGACGAGAAAACTTTCGTTGGCAAGGGCTGTTACGGGCCCCGTTGATGGTAATGATTTGGGCTAATCCAGACGCTTATGTTGACCGTTACCGGCAGTCGGACAAGGCTTCCACGGGTCTAGGCGAGGGCGCTGACGCTTGGAGCACCCCTTTCTGGCTTGTCGATGCAAGTTTTATGGCAATGACGCTGCAGTTAGCGGCCATCAATGAAGGTCTAGGAGTTCTCTTTTTTGGAATGTTCGATCATGCTGATGCGCTCGCTGATGCCTTCGGTGTGCCGCCAGAACGGGTGCCGGTTGGCAGTGTCGCTTTGGGCTGGCCAGA
>DKNM01000075.1:26141-71725 GCA_002470695.1 Candidatus Neomicrothrix sp. UBA7388 | reverse complement strand
GTATCGGCCGACGAATTGGGTCGTTCAGCTAATAAGGCTAGACGCCCATTGGAAGATGCCGAGGACAAGATTGTTCACCGTGGGACGTGGTAGATCGGCTGTTGTTTAGGAGCAGTAAGAATGGATTCGAGCCAGCACAAAGAGTCTGGATACAGAGCGGTTGCTGAAATTTTTCATCGTTACCTCACGGGTCTAGTTCTGGCCCTCGTAAACGAAGTGGGCACTGAACGCACTTCAATCATTGTTCGTCGTCTATTTCGAAGGCAACAGGAAGAGCGCTTTCTGGAGGGTTTAGAAAAGTTAGGGCTATCGAATGAGCCGGACGCAGTTGCGTGCGCCAAATATCACTATCTCTCCAACCACTTAGGTGGGGTCTCTGTCGCTTTCATTGCAGAGTCCGATACGAAAGCTTGGGTTAGGTACTTGCCTCCTCGCTGGATTTTTGACGGTACTGCGATAGCCGGCGTACCAACTGAGGTTGCGCGAGCGATGCTTTGGGGGTGGCATGCAAATAACGGCGTTCTGCTGAATAATCCTCGCTTAGGCTTCGTGTGTACTGGACAGACTGTGGACGGGATGGCTGGGCTTGAGGGCTATTACATCGAGCAAGAGCAGGCTCTCGAACCTCAAGAACGCCTCCGGTTTCGATTCGGTGAGCAATGCCCGTCAATTAAGGAAGCTGATTTACCAGTTCTGGACAGTTCGAGTTGGCCCTCGGAACGCGTTCAAAAAGCGTCACGCAACTACTCGATGGACTACATACGCAACATTATTCCCGTTATGAGCGAAGAGCTGGGCCCCTTAGTGGCGCAAGGAATCCTGTTCAGAACCGGCCGCAAGATTGGGATGCAATACTCATCGCTGATCAAAGAAGTTTTGGAGACCGAGGAGCCACTCAACATCCTCCAGCATTTGTTTGAAGCTCAAGGAGATTCGGTGGTGCTGCGTGACAACGAACTCTCTCAATCCTCATGGCGCCTGATGAGAGGTCGTGAATCGGAAAGTTCGCCGGAGTGGATGGATGGTTTAAAAGGGCTTTGGGAAGGTATTTTGATGGTGTCTAATCCGAAACTCCGCCTTGACTTGGTTGAGAGGCTTGACGGTGGCGGAAGTAGCTTCAGATGGAAGCTCACTGAAATAGGGAATCCTATTGGTTATTGATCGCGGAAAGCTTCCACGGTTCCTGTGAGTTCGTCCAGGTAGCGCAACGTGTCGTCTGCTGATGGCAAGTCGAAATTGACAGGTGTGAAAACAAATTGTGTTACGCCCGCAGCGGCGTAACTCTCGAGTCTCTCTAAGCGTGGGCGTCCCCAAATATAGAGAGAAATAGGAATCGAGGAACCGTCGCGCCCTGCCTCATCTGCAAGCCGGCGAAAGCGCTCGATACCGCCGAATACATCCGGTTTCCCGTCCGTGTTCATTACGCCTATATCGATGGGGGCCCACTCATCCGCATATTGAGCCGCGTGCTGAATTCCGAGCGGGCCGGCATTGCCTAGAGCGATTGGAACACTTCCATTAACGGGTTTGGGGTAAACCCAAGAGCTGGAGAAATTGTCCCAAGTGCCTGCAAAAGATGCTTGTTCTTCTTGCCAAGCGACTCTCAGAGCTTCAACTCGTTCTCGCATGGCTGAGTAACGTTTTTTGAATGGTAAATCAGGTCGATGGTTTTCGAGCTCCTCTTCGTTCCAGCCGACGCCTATGCCCATCACTACGCGCCCTTGTGAAAGGACGTCAGCAGTTGCTACAGAACAGGCCAAGTCTAAGAGATCATGTTCAAGTAGGAGGCAAATGCCTGTTCCGAGGATCAATTTTTTTGTTTGCTCAGCTGCGGCCGCTATGGAAACCCAAGGATCCATCATATGGACGTAGCTAGCGGGGAGAGTCCCTCCGTTGGGGTACGGGCTTCGTCGCTCGGTCGGAATGTGGCTGTGTTCGGGAAACCATACGGAATCGAATCCGCGGTCTTCGAGTTCGCGAGCAAGATCGCCCGGAAGAATGCCTTCTGCGTGATTGCCTGTTAAGTACCCAAATTTCATAGTTGGATCCTAGAACGATCAACGAGCTGAAATCGCAGACATCACGGGTTGCATAGTAAAATTTGTTTCGTAAGTGAAATCTTAGGAGACCGCTTTTGTCTGTTTATGGTGTTTGGCTAGCGGGAGCAAGGCCGCGAACTTGGCCTGCGGCGATAGTGCCAGTCATGGTTGGGAGTAGCGCTTCACAAGCCGCACCGGAAGGAGTCAGGGTAATTTTGGTTCTAGTGGTCGCGCTTTTCCTTCAAATTGGGGTGAATTACGCAAACGATTACAGTGACGGCATTCGCGGCTCCGATGACTCAAGAGTTGGACCCATGCGGCTTGTGGCCTCGGGGGCAGCCAAACCTTTATCTGTGAGACGTGCCGCGTTATTGTCATTTGTGGTAGCAGCGGTTGCTGGCCTCTATTTGGCTGTTCTGACTAGTTTGTGGTTAGTGCCAATCGGGGCGGCAGCAATTGTCGCAGCATGGTGTTATACCGGCGGACCACGTCCCTATGGTTACAGCGGCTTGGGTGAGTTATTCGTCTTTGTATTCTTCGGTTTAGTAGCGTCGGTGGGATCGACTTATGTCCAAGATGAAGAAGTCACTGCATTAGCGGTAGGAGCTTCTATCCCTGTTGGCTTGTTAGCGGTTGCGTTGCTAGTCACCAACAATTTGCGGGATCTCCCTAAAGATGCCCTTGTCGGTAAAAACACGCTTGCAGTGCGAATGGGCGATAAGCCAACGCGAGTGATGTACGTGTTGTGCATCGTAATGTCTGTGCTCTGCTTGCCTTATTTGAGCCTTTTGCGCCCTGCGGTCCTAATTGCTGTCCTTAGCGTCTTGTTGGCAGTGAAACCTATTCGCCTAGTGGCTCGTGGAGCAACCGGTCAAGATCTAGTTGCTGTCCTTGGCGCCACGGGTAAGTTGCAAATGTTATTTGGCGTTCTTTTGTCGGTAGGGCTTGCTATTGGAATTTAGTCAGGGCTCCAAAGTGCCAAGAAACAGCTGAGTAATACCCCCGCTGAGCTCTGTTCTGGAGCCATCTGCGAAACCTACTCGTGTCAAACCTGCAAGTAGCTCCTCAGTGCTTGGGAGATACTCTACCGATTTAGGCAAATAGCGGTAGGCACCACTATCGGAGAGCAGAGCTCCAATTTTCGGAACGACCTTGCCGAAATATATGTTGTGACCGGCTCGCAAGAGTGAGTTTGAAGGTTCGGACACATCGAGTAATCCGATGCGTCCGCCCGGTCTCAGGACTCGAGCTATTTCCTCAAAAAAATCGGGGAGATTGGTGAAGTTTCGCAAAGCGAAGCCACATGTGACCCCATCTACCTGATTGTCTGCTACCGGTAAGCAGAGCGCGTCAGCCCTGACTAGCGGAGCGTCGGTATTTGCGGCTCCGAGCATCCCGGCACTGAAATCCATTCCGATAGGTTCGTGTTTGTATCTAAGCAAGTCGTTACAGAAGTCTCCAGTTCCGCACGCTAAGTCTAAAACCGTAGAGCCTGTCGGAAGCCCTAGAGAACGAACTGTATGCCTCCGCCAGCCAACGTCCATGCGAAAGGTCATAAGCCGATTTACGAGGTCGTATCTCGGTGCAATTTGGTCGAACATTTGCTCGACAATGGCCGCTTTTTCTTCGCCTTGCGGGAGATCGTCTGAGGAACTCACTGGAGCAGGCCGGTTTGCTGAAGCATCACGTGTATACGCGATATATGCACTCGGCTACGCAGGCAGGTCTCTCTGAACCTTCAATTTCGAAGACCAGCTCTGTGGTGTATTGAGCCCCGCCATCGAATCGAGAAAATTCCTTTAATGACGCTCCCATTCGCACATTGGAACCGACGGGCACAGGAGCGGTAAAGCGAATTTTATTAGCTCCGTAGTTGACCCCCATTTGGACATCGCCACCAATAATGAAGGCCTCTGACATGCACATCGGAGCGAGGGAGAGCGTTAAGTAGCCGTGGGCAATTGTTGTTCCGAACGGACCAGCTTTTGCTTTCTCTTCGTCGAGGTGAATCCACTGAAAGTCGCCTGTAGCTTCAGCAAACTTCTGCACTTGCTCCGGGGTGATCGCATGCCATTCGCTGTATCCAAGGTGCTGGCCGACTCGACTTTCGAGGTCGTCTATTCCGTCAATATGAGTAGTCATGGCTGAAGCTTAGGGCGAAAACTTAACTGAACCAGATTCGCCGGTACTCTTTGCTTTGGGGATGGAGCAACAACACAACCAGCACGATGTCGAACATGAGTCTTAGGAGTAAACCCAATAGTTGAGGGTCGTACCGGATGCCAATCCATAGCGTGGCCACAACCGAGTAAATTGCTGCGGACACTGCTAAACGAAACCCGATCTTTTTTTCGTTGGCAATTCCTAATCCTCCGCCGATCAGAGCTACCAGCAGAATTAACGGGAAAATTCTTGACGCAAAGAGGCCGAAAAGATCGTAGGGCAGTTGTCGGTAGTAGACACTTCCAAACAAAATGATGCTAGCCCCTCGGAAGTAGGCAAGCATTGCAGCGCTATACAGGGTTTGAGGTTGACTGGGATTCAGCCAACGAAGATTATTCACAACCTCAGTGTGGCAGACTTCCAGACGAATACCTCAAGCTTTGCGGCGCTTTGAAGGTCGAATTATGTGCTCGGCGCGTAGTTGACCACAAGCAGCATCGATGTCCGTTCCCCGATTGGATCGAATGGTGGCATTGATTCCAAATGACTCGAGTTGCTCTTGGAATTCGGCAATTCGCGCAGGAGAGCTTCCTCCGCCCTCAAAACCTGGCGTCGGATTAAGTGGAATGAGATTGATGTGTGCCCCCAAGGGTCGCGCGAAGGCTGCTAATTCTTGAGCTGCGCCTTGTGAATCGTTTAGAGAATCGATCATCGCCCATTCGAGGCTAACGCGTCGATTTTTTGCTCTTCTATATGCTTGGAGACTCTCGGCAAGCTTGCGCAGCGGATATGTGCGGTTAATGGGCGCTATTTGATTTCTTAACTTGTCATTCGCCGCATGTAAAGAAACAGCGAGGTTGACCGGGAGTGTTTCTAAGCTTAAGCGCTGAATTCCAGGCACTACTCCAACAGTGGAAACTGTTATCTTCCTCGCTCCTATTCCCAAATCGCTGTTTATGCGTCTTACGGCCGGCCAAACATTGTCGAAATTAGCGAGGGGCTCGCCCATTCCCATGAACACAACGTTACTTACGCGCTTTGTCTGCGACTGTTGCACAGCTCTGACTACCTGTTCGACTATCTCCCCAGTGCTTAGATGGCGATCAAACCCCATTTGGCCAGTAGCGCAAAAGCTGCATGCCATGGCGCAACCGGCTTGCGATGAAATACACACAGTGGATCGGTCCTTGTAATGCATTAAAACAGATTCCACTAAATGCCCGTCATGGAGCTGCCATAGTTGCTTAACCGTGGTTTCCCCGTCGCTGCTGATATTCCGGATAGGAGTGAGAGCTGCTGGGAGTAAGTCTCTAATTGCGCTCCGAAGCTCTTTCGGGACGTTCGTCAAGTCTTCCGGTTCGCGGAATTGGCCGTGAATCCCGTGCCATATTTGGTCAAGTCGATATTTAGGCTCGCCTTCCAATAGCTCAGCCAATTGGCTTCGCGATATGTCATAGCGAGTCATTAACACGTCTTCATGGTACGGGTAGCGTGACTAGATCCGTGTTCATGGCTATAGATCGGAGTAGCGTTTCAGCTGTGGCGAAGCATCGTTATGACGACCACCATCGAGACGTCCACGGTAGCGGCATTCGGGCAGCAGTCTTTGGAGCTTCAGATGGACTGGTGTCAAACGTGCTCTTAATAGTGGGACTCGCTGGCGCTGATTTGTCGGCAGGTGCAGTCCGCACCGCAGGGATTGCCGGATTATTGGCCGGGGCAATTTCGATGGCGGCCGGCGAATATGTGTCTGTCAGCGCGCAGAATGACCTCGTTGCGAGGGAACTTGACAAAGAACGCAAAGCTATCGCTGAAGACCCAGAAGAGGAAACTGAAGAATTAGCCGAGCTCTACGAAGAACGCGGAATGAATGCGGATCAGGCTCTAGAAATGGCTCAATTAGTTATGCAGAATCCCGATATGGCCTTAGAGGTTCATGCTAGGGAAGAGCTCGGAGTGGCTCCCAACGAGCAAGCTTCGCCGCTCAATTCGTCCTGCTGGTCGTTTCTGGCTTTTGCGGTTGGAGCTTTAGCGCCCCTTATTCCTTGGTTTTTCTCGTCAGCTTCGAGCACCGTCTGGTGGTCGATCGGCATCGGAATGCTCGGTGCGGCGACAATCGGCTTTGGGCTAGCTGTGGCTACGGGGCACTCTATTGTCCGAGGCGTGCTTCGTCATGTCGGTATAGCTGTCTTTGCCGCAGCGGCGATCCATTTAGTGGGCATGATCATTGGCTCTGTGGTCGAACTGTAAGCCACTATCGGGCAAACTGATACAGGCGGCGAATGGTCTTGACCTCTAAGCCAATGTCTCTATAGAGGGTGACTGCTGCCTTATTACCTGCATCCACGTAAAGCATCGCTCTAGTGATGCCTTTGCTTTGAAGATGTTGGTATCCGGCCAATGTGAGTGCTCGACCAAGTCCCAAGCCATGAAATGTGGGGTCGACGGCTATAACGAATACCTCGCCAACAGGAGGTGTCTCTTCGTGATGAACTTTGGTCCAACAGAAGGCGGCAATCCTATCGTCGCGTTCGTGGATCAGGAATCCCTCTGCATCGAACCAAGGCTCTAGCTGGTGTTGCGCGACCTGCTCGACTGTCCAGCCGCTCTGCTCGCGATGCCAGGCGAATGCCCGATTGTTGACTTCGCACCACTCAGCTTCGTCCTGGCCAACAACAAAGGGTCGTGTCGTTACATCAGTTGTTTGTTCCAGCGGAATCGAACGCTCCATGCGAAAAAGATCTCGTTGGGGTTGGAGGCCAAGCCTGCCAACAAGCAGATCAGTATCTTCAGTTGGGTGGTCTACCCACAAAGACACCCTGGTAGGTGGGGTAGTCAACACATCTCGTAGGGCCATTGATAAAGAATCATCACTCCAAAGGGAGGCGTCGAGCTCTAGTACTTGACCTTCGCGATCTTCGCTGATGCTTATAGTCGAATCTTGATCTTTGGATGTGCTCACAACATTGAAGGTACCGCTAGATCTTCTTAATAGGCTAAACAAGCTGTATGGGTATGCCGCGATCACCTAAGGGTCGTGCACGTTTGGTGCATGAACGGCTGAAAAATGAGTATGAGGCGATCTGCGAGTTAGACCATGGGAACGCTTTTGAGCTGCTCGTCGCCACGATTCTGTCGGCCCAGTGCACGGACGCGCGCGTTAATAAAACGACGCCTGACTTATTTCGTCGTTTCCCGACTCCATTGGAGTTAGCAGCTGCGGACCCAATTGAGCTTGAGGAGATGGTGCGCTCCACCGGCTTTTACAAAAGTAAAGCTAGAAACTTGCTTAAGATGGCGAACCAGCTTTTGGATGACCACTCAGGTGAAGTGCCAAAAGATTTAGAAAAGTTGGTCCGTCTGGGGGGTGTAGGTCGTAAAACAGCGAACGTCATTAGGTCTGTGGCATTTAAATTGCCTGGCTTGCCGGTCGACACCCACGTAGGTCGCTTGTCGCGACGTCTGGGCCTTACCAACGAAGAAGATCCAGTAAAAGTAGAGTTAACTCTTAATCCAATGGTCCCACAAAACGAGCGAGGAGAGTTCAGCCTTCGGGTCATTCTCCATGGCCGGCAGGTGTGTTTCGCACGCAGTCCTAATTGCGATGAGTGTGTTCTCAACGACTTCTGCCCTGCGGCGTTTGCTATATGAGTCGAAAGGAAGCTAATCATGACAATTCGAAGAGCGGCACACTTTGTGCCAGGTGCCAACGAGAAAATGCTTATGAAATCGTTGGACACAGCAGCGGACGCCCTAATTTTGGATCTTGAGGATGCTGTAACGCCTGAGAATAAAGATTCGGCGCGTGTGACCGTAGCTAGTTGGCTCCGCGAAGTTGATTTTGGTCGACAGGAGCGAGTGGTGCGAGTAAATCCACTTGATAGCCCTTGGTTCACGAAAGACATCGAGGAGACAATGGTCACGCCGCCTGACTCTTACCTGATTCCCAAGGTAAACAACGCGAGTGAAATAGCTCAGATTGCAGACTTAGTTTCTGAACAGGAAAGGCTTCACGGTCATGTTGCAGGTGCTGTGCAGCTTTTAATTTTAGGCACCGAGACGCCGCAAGGGTTCCTGAATATAGGCGAGCTAGCCGCGCACCCGCGGGTTGATGCTCTCACATGGGGAGCAGAAGATTTGTCAGCGGCGATTGGATCACGTGCCAATCGAAATGCAGGTGGCAGTTACTTGCCCGTGTTCGAGCATGCTCGAGTTATGTGCCTCGTAGCGGCCACCGCTTGGGATAAACAACCGTTGGACACTGTATTTGTTGATTTTAATGACCCAGAAGGTTTGCGGGCCGAATGTCTTGAATCAGCGACGATGGGTTACACGGGAAAAATTACAATCCACCCGAGTCAAATTGATGTTGTAAACGAGGCCTTCACTCCTTCATCTGACGAAGTGGAAGAAGCGCGAGAGCTATTGGCTCTGTTTGAGGAGAAACAGGCTGAAGGTCTCATGGCCTTCAGCTTTAAGGGTCAAATGGTTGATGTTCCTCATTTGACGAGAGCAAGAAAAATTGTGGAGATGGCCGAGAATCTCTCCGACTTGGAATAATCGTTTGCCTCTTTAATTCTCGACAAGGGTGATCGCTGCTTTGCTGATACGTCGTTGAGCAGTGCGTAAACTCCGTTCAACGTCGTACAGGTCAATAGCGACGTCTTCCCCTGGCGTGCCCATTAGCTCATCTGCAGCTGCGGTTATTCGCTCTGTTAACTCGCGTATCGCAGTTTCTAGCGACGAAAGTTCGGCTTTAGAGACCATTCCGGAACCCTACATCGAAGAACGGATACAAGCGATATTGGCTTCAATGTAACGCTGTCGCAACTGTACCCTCAGTAGGGTGCTCAGTAATATCGACCTTCGTAGCCGCACGGCTCCTATAGCTTCGCTTCTGCCGAGGCCAGATTTTACGGTTGATGCTCCAGTTGACGCCGTAAGGGACATCATCTCCGAAGTTCGGGCAAACGGCGATAGTGCTGTGCGGGGCTTCACTGCGACGTTCGATGGAGTTAATGTTGAGTCCTCGAAGGTTCCTAACGAAGAACTTGAGCGCGCTTGGAGGTCGTTAACGCCTGACCTCTCTGAGGCCCTGCGGTTCGCCCATGATCGTATTTCGGATTTTCATAAACACGAAGCACCCACCTCAAATGAATTCTCTCAAGAGGGAATCACAGTTACGAGTATTCCTCAGCCTGTCAATCGTGCCGGCCTGTACGTTCCTGGAGGCTTAGCGGCCTACCCCTCTACGGTGCTTATGACCGCGCTGCCGGCTCGCTGTGCTGGCGTGAACGAAATTATTCTTTGTACACCCCCTTCGCCCAATGGGCAGGTAGATCAAGTGGTCCTTGCGGCCGCCTTCCTATGTGGCGTTGAGGAAGTTCATAAAATTGGTGGGGTCCAAGCCATTGCGGCTATGGCGTACGGAACTGAATCAGTGCCAGTTGTTGATGTGATTGCCGGGCCGGGAAATGTTTGGGTGGCAACCGCAAAGCAGGAAGTTGCTGGACAGGTAGGGATAGCTGCTGCTTTTGCGGGACCGTCAGAAATAGTTGTGATTGGTGATGCAAGTTGCCCTGCTACTTCAGCGGCGGTTGATCTCGTGCTCCAGGCAGAGCATGGTCCAGGTGGCCGGGCGTGGCTAGTTACTTGGGACGAAGAATATGCAGCTGACGTCCAGGTCGAGATAAACCGCATTGTGGAACTCTCACCTCGTCGGGATGAGACTCTTCAAACTCTCACGGAAGATGGCTATATCTGCATCGTCGACACCCCTCTTGAGGCAATAGAGGTAGTAAACGAGATTGCCCCCGAACATCTCCAGCTCATGTGTAGTGAAGCGGGCGAGCTAGTGAATGGGGTTCGAAACGCAGGAGCGGTGTTTGTCGGAAACTGGGGCTCCGCAGCGATAGGCGATTACGTTGCCGGGCCATCGCACGTGTTGCCAACTGCCGGAACTGCCAGATTCAGCGGTGCTTTGACCGTTGAAGATTTCCAGAAGCGGATGCACGTTATTGACGTTTCGCGAGATGGTTTCGACCGAGTTTCGGGCTCTGTTGCTGAGTTGGCTACAGCAGAAGGTCTATGGGCGCATGCAGCCTCGGTGAGGAGCCGTCTCCGATGGGCGGAAGACGGTGTGGGCTCATGAAACGACCTCCAGTGCGAAGTGACCTGCAAGAAATGAGCGGTTACCACTCTCCACAAGTAGATGTAGAGGTTCGTCTCAATACCAACGAGGCGCCCTTTCCTCCTCCTGAGGAATTCCAGTCTGCTTTTGTGGCAGAGCTCAAGGAAGTTGAATGGAATCGCTATCCAGATCGGGCTGCTCAGCTGCTACGAGAAGATTTGGCGGCTCTTCACGACGTTGAACCAGCGCAAATATTTGTGGCTAATGGATCTAATGAAGTGCTGCAAACCCTTTGCCTTACCTTTGGAGGCTACGGCAGGACAGCATTGTCCTTCACTCCGACCTACGCGATGTATGCCCAGATAGCCAGAACTACTCAATGTCGTGTTGTGGAAGTCCCGCGCGACGAAAATTTTTTGATCACCTCTTCGATTTTGGATAACGCAATCGAGAACGAGGCACCCGAGCTGCTCTTCCTTTGTTCTCCTAATAACCCGACAGGTACTCCTGAAAGCATCGAGCTTGTGCGGGCCGCCATAAGTAGAGCCCCAGGTCTCGTTGTGGTAGATGAGGCTTATGGCCAATTTGCCGATTTCACGGCCATTGATCTATTTAGTGAGGACCCTCCACCCGAATCTCTGGTGGTAACGCGAACGTTCTCTAAGACCTGGTCGATGGCCGGTGTCCGTTTGGGGTATTGCGTGATGCCTTCGTGGATGCTCAATGAATTTGAGAAGGTAGTGCTCCCATACCACCTCGATTCGGTCAAACAAGTTGCCGGTCGGGTCGCTCTCCGTTTTTATGAGGAGATGGAAGAGCGGGTGTCCCAGATCGCTTTCGAAAGGAGCCGCATTGAAGCTCAAGTAGCAAATCTGGGGCTGACCGTATGGCGATCGCAGGCAAATTTTGTCATGCTGAGGACGACGCCGTCAGGTCTCTCTGGAGATGAGGTTTGGGAAAGACTTCTTAGGCGATCAGTTCTAGTGAGAAACTGTTCAAGTTGGCCCGGCTTGCTTGACTGTCTCAGAGTAACTGTTGGCACTCCTTCCGAAAACACAACTTTTCTCGCAGCCCTCGAGGAGGCATTGCAATGACCAGAGAAGCTCAGAAAGAGCGCACAACGAAAGAAACTCGAATCGTTCTAGCTCTCGATGTCGATGGTTCAGGTCACACGGAGATCGCCACCGGACTGCCATTTTTCGACCATATGCTGAGTCAGCTAGGAAAACACGCTCGGTTGGACCTGAATGTTGAGTGCAGCGGAGATCTTGAGATCGATGCGCATCACACTGTCGAAGACGTCGGTATTGCTCTTGGCGAAGCATTCGGTGAAGCGCTGGGGGACAAACAGGGTGTGCGTCGGTTTGCGGCGATAACTGTTCCTCTAGACGAGGCGGCAGTCGAAGTCGTGCTTGATTTGTCGGGGCGACCATTTTTGCATTACGACATTGACCCTCCTGGTGAAAAAATTCTCGGTGATCCGCCATTCGATCCACAACTTTGTGAGGAATTCTGGCGGGCTTTCGTGATGGCTTCAGGGATTACTCTGCACATGGTTATGATCCGAGGCAAAAATACTCATCACATCATTGAAGCCAGCTTTAAGGCAGTTGCCAGAGCCATTTATGATTCGGTGCGCATATCTGACGAGGTGCTGCCCTCCACTAAAGGAGTGTTGTGAGGAACTCCTATGGGTACTGAACCTCTGCAACCCTTCTTAGCTGTATTGGATTATGGCATTGGGAACCTTCGATCGGCGCAAAAGGGTTTCGAAAGGGTAGGTGCAGACGTTCGGCTGAGTAATGATCCGGCGTTAATCGCTGATGCGGTAGGCCTGGTGCTTCCCGGGGTAGGACACTTTGGCTCGTGTATGAAAGAGCTGAGAGCAAGCAAGTTGGACGAAGTTGCAATGTCGGCGATAGAAGCGGGTAAGCCCTTTTTGGGCATATGCGTAGGAATGCAAATGTTATTTGAAAGTTCCGATGAGGCGCCAGGGGTCCCTGGATTGGGCGTGTTGCCTGGTCACGTTCGGTTACTCCCGAACGATTTACCGCGTCCTCATATGCAATGGAACAAGCTCAAGTTTCTGCGCCAAGAGTGCTCGTTGCTTGAAGGAATCGGAAATGGCGATTGGGCGTACTTCGTGCACAGCTATGCGGCCGAGACGCCTGAAGACTTAATTGTTGCAACCTGTGACTACGGAGTCGAAGTAACGGCGATGGTAGAAAAAGGGTCTTTGTGGGCCACACAGTTTCATCCGGAAAAGTCAGGTGATTTGGGTCGAAAGTTTGCAGAAAACTTTTATAGCCAGGCCTTAAGAAAATGACTTTCCATCTATACCCGGCCATAGACCTTCGAGATGGTGCATGTGTTCGGCTGATCCAAGGTGATTATGATCGCGAAATTCGATATGAGTCTGACCCGGTCGAAGTGGCTCTGTCTTTTGAAGAAGCAGGTGCTCAATGGATCCACGTTGTCGACCTAGATGCAGCTCGCTCAGGACAGCCCGAGAATCTGGCGACCGTATCTGAGATCGTCCGACAGGTAACAGTTCCCGTCCAGACGGGAGGTGGGATACGAAGCCTTGAGACGGCGAAGTCGTTGTTCGATGTCGGAATCAATCGATGTGTAATGGGTACAGCGGCTGTCGAGAATCCGTCGCTGATTGAGATGGTTGCCGATTTAGGTTTTTCTGTAGCTTTAGGTCTTGACGTTCGTGGCACCGAAGTCGCTACTCGAGGCTGGGAGCAAGACAGCGGCTGGACCATTTTCGAACTTTTAGCTCGATTCGAAAATGCCGGTGCTGAAGCAATTGTGGTCACGCAAATTAATAGAGATGGAATGGGCACCGGGTCGGATATCGAAGGTTTGAGCCAAGTGTTGGCTTCTACCGGGCTTGAGGTGGTGGCGAGTGGTGGCGTTGGCTCTCTCCAGCACATCGCCGATTTACTGGAAGTTGAAGTCGACGGGCGTTTCTTGTCTGGAGTAATCGTAGGTAAGGCGATTCACGATGGAAAGATCGATGTCGCCGAAGCCATCGAAACTATTCGAGCTCAGCAGTCATGAGGACTGTTCGAGTTATTCCTTGTTTGGATGTCGATCAAGGTCGAGTGGTCAAAGGCGTCAATTTCGTCGGACTGCGGGACGCCGGTGATCCAGTTGAACTCGCCTCACGCTATGACGCTGAGGGTGCGGATGAAATTGTGTTTCTTGATATAACAGCCAGCTCTGATGGCCGTGAAACTATTGTGGGCCTTGCGAAGAAGGTCGCAGAACAGGTATTCATTCCTTTCACTATCGGAGGTGGAATCCGATCAGTCGATGACGCCCGTGCCGTCCTGCGCGCGGGGGCAGACAAGGTCTCGGTTAATTCGGCTGCTGTTAAGGAGCCGGAGTTAGTGTCGAAGTTGGCGGCTGCATTTGGGACGCAATGCGTGGTTGTAGCGATCGACGCAAAAGCTAACGGCAGAGATGGTTGGAATGTTTACGTAAACGGTGGACGTAAAGATTCGGGCATGGACGCAATCGAGTGGGCCGACCGAGTAGTTGAGCTGGGTGCTGGCGAAATTCTTTTGACTTCAATGGACGGCGATGGCACCCGAAATGGATATGACCTTCAGCTAACCCAAGCAATAAGTAACGCCGTCGGAGTACCGGTCATTGCCAGCGGTGGTGTGGGAACTCTTCAGGACTTAGTGGACGGGGCAACCTTAGGGAAAGCCGACGCAGTTTTGGCTGCCTCGATCTTCCACTTTGGTGAACACAGCATTGCGGAGGCCAAAAGAGCGCTCCTTGAGGCAGGCGTTGCGGTTCGGCCTCCCTCTGGTAGTTAGAAGTGCTCGTCAATCAGATAACTTTGCGGAATGAGTTATCCAGGAGCCTTTGTAGCAGAGCAACCGAACAAGCCGGCAGTAGTCATGGCTCGGACAGGGGACACTATTTCCTACATGGAGCTAGAGCAGCGCTCCTGCCGGTTCGCCCAGATGATGTGGGATGCCGGACTACGACCCGGCGACCATGTGGCCATTTTTGCTGATAATCACATCCGCTACTTTGAGGCCTATTGGGCGGCTATTCGGAGCGGCCTGTACTTCACTACTGTCAATAGATATCTCACAGCTGAGGAAGCGGCTTACATTGTCAACGACTGCGGAGCGAAGGTGCTGGTAGTAAGCGAAGCTGTGCGTGAGGTAGCTATCGAAATGCTGCCACTAATTTCAGACTGTCCAGTGCGTTTGATGTTTGAAACAGATGTCGATGGGTACGCAAACTATGAAACTGCTGTCGAAGGTTACGAGCAGGTCCCATTAGACGACGAGCCTCGAGGCTCCCTAATGCTTTATAGCTCAGGAACTACTGGCAAGCCGAAAGGCATTAAACGACCTATCGACGGATCAAAGATAGGAGACCCTGACCTCATTGGCTCTGCATTGGTCGGCGGAATTTTTGGGATGAATCAGGATTCAATCTATCTTTCGCCGGCACCTCTCTATCACGCAGCACCACTTGGCTTTACCACCGGCACCCATTCGGTGGGTGGAACTGTTGTGGTTATGGAAAAATTCGACCCCAAAGAAGCTCTCCAGGCCATAGAACAACACAGAGTCACCCATTCTCAGTGGGTGCCAACAATGTTTTCTCGCATGCTGAAACTCCAGCGTGAAGAGCGAGAAAGTTGGGACCTGTCCAGTCACCGGATAGCGATTCATGCTGCAGCACCCTGCCCGGTGGAAGTGAAAAAGCAGATGATGGACTGGTGGGGGCCTATTTTGCACGAGTACTACGCTGGTACTGAGCTAAATGGATTTTGCTATGTGGGCCCAGATGATTGGCTTGCTCACCCAGGCACTGTGGGTCGTCCATTGATTGGCACACTCCACATTTGCGATGAAGATGGCATCGAATTACCTACGGGCGAGTCAGGGCTGATCTATTTCGAGCGAGAAGAGCAAACTTTCGAATACCACGAAGCACCAGAGCAGACTCAGAGTTCCCGTCACCCGGATAATCCATTTTGGACAACTTTGGGAGACGTCGGCCGTCTAGACGAGGAAGGGTTCTTGTACTTAACGGACCGCAAAGCTTTTATGATTATCTCTGGAGGTGTGAATATCTACCCTCAAGAAATTGAGGATTGCCTTATCCTTCACCCAGAAGTCGCCGACGTTGCTGTTTTCGGTGTCCCCAACGAAGACTTTGGGGAGGAAGTAAAGGCAGTGGTTCAAGCCATCGGCGAAATCGAAGACGAAGCTTCTCTCGCCGGTCGTTTGCTTAGTTATGCGCGCGAAAATCTCGCCGGGTACAAAGTCCCGAGGTCAATTGACTTTCGCCCAGAATTACCGAGGCTACCTACGGGAAAGCTCTACAAACGGTTGCTTCGTGATGAGTACTGGGGAGTCGAAGGCGGTTCAGAAGGCGGCATTTCTCCAATCGCGCAAATCACTGACTCGTGAATGAGGCTAGAAAGCCTGTTCTCTTGAGCCGCTGTGGCAGGTAACAGCGGTTCCAAGTTTGGTACCTTCGGCTCGTAAAAGCGCAATGATTGGAAAACATGAGTGTTTACTTTGTCGTACAAGAGCAAGTGACGGATGTTGAGGGCCTCAAGGCGTACGAGCAAGCCGCTCGGGCCTCCTCGCTTGGTAGCGGTAGAGCTTTGGCCGTCGATAATTCGGTCGACGTGATCGAAGGTGAGTGGCACGGGTCCCGCTTGGTAATTTTGGAATTTGATGACGAAGAAGCCTTTAGGGAGTGGTACGAATCGGCCGAGTACCAACAAGCTTTACCTATGCGGCTAGCCGCGACCGACTCGCGCGGCGCTCTGGTCAAAGGCTTGTAGATCAAACCGATGACACTTGTATACGACGGCGATTGCGCTTTTTGCTGCCGGTGCGCCTCATGGATTAGGGAGCGCTCTGGTATTGACATGAGTGCAGGGTCGCCTGAAGACCTCGCAGCATTGGAGTTATCACTTGAGGATGCAAAACGCTCTGTTTGGTGGATCGAGGATGGTGTCCGGTTAGCGGGTCATGCTGCTATTGGCAAAGCACTCCGACAGGTAGGTGGACTTTGGTCATTTGTGGGCGTTTTAATAAGTACTCCACCAATTTCTTGGCTAGCGGCACTTGTGTATCGCTGGGTAGCTGCGAACCGTCATCGGTTTAAATCTTAAGTTTATCTTGCAATAGGCTTCTATTAGAAAAAGGTCACTACGAAATCAGCCACCCGCTCTGAGAGTGTCTTAGTCCCCGTCGAGAAAAAGTGATCGGCTCCTGATATTGCTTCAACCGAGGTCTTCTTCCAGTTAGTGCAGATTTCCTGTGCTTCAGCTACTGACCTGAATTGATCGTTTTCCGGCACTAGGAGCTTTGTGGGTCGAGTATCCGCGCCGGCACTCATCTCGTGCGGCGCTAGAAGGGCCAGAGGCGCTGCGATCCCCACCCATCCGGCTAACGTTGGGTCATCGGCGGTCAGCGACACGTCAGCTCCAAACGAGTAGCCAACTGAAATCACTGGCTTACCTTGCGCTAAGGCAGATGCAAATCGAAAGGCCCCCTGACTGTCAAAGACCTCCGTCTCTCCGTCACCGTGACTACCAGCGGAATTTTGTACACCTCTAAAGTTGTAACGCAACGCAGCAATTGAGGCTTCTGGCAATCGATTGAAGAGGTCCTGGATAACGATGTTGCGCATATCACCCCCGTATAAAGGGTGGGGGTGTGACAGTACTGCGATTGCGCTGCAGGAACTCGGGATGATGTATTCGGCCTCCAGAACGACGTTATCGCTCGTCGTAAAATTTGTTTTTTGGGGTGCCTCAGCGTCGGCGTTCATGGGTAACAACGGTACCGTGCCATCGTGGCTGATGAATCGATCGATGTCCCAACAGAAAATAATCCTAAAAGGCCGATCAAAATGCTTCATGATCGGATTCTTGTCCGGATGCCTACCGACGAGGCGGATCGAAGAAGCAGCGGCGGAATCTTGATCCCTGCGACTGCCCAACAGCAAAAGCGATTAGTTTGGGGAGAGGTCGTAGGGGCGGGCCCCAATGTGCGCAGCGCTGAAGAGGGCGACCATGTCTTATTTAATCCGGAGGATAGATACGAAGTAGAAGTCCATGGGGACGATTTCTTGATCCTTCGCGAGCGAGATGTTCACGCCATAGCGGCACCTCGTGTAGAACCAGGCAGCACAGGTTTGTACCTGTAACAAAGGAGATCTGAATGTCATTCGACGATCTGCCTAGCTACACCACTGAAGGTGGAGTTGAGGTCTCAGTTCAAGTGACTTCAGTTGAGCCGTTAGAAGCGATCGAGGATTTAGTCGATCGTCTCGACTCGGCGCGTGGCGTTTTGCTCTCGTCAAGTTACGAATACCCCGGCCGCTACACCCGTTGGGATATGGGCTTTGTCGACCCTCCGCTGGTAATTACCAGTCACGGGGACAAGGTTGACGTCGAGGCGCTGAACTCTCGCGGCGAACTGCTTCTCAAACCAGTGCGCGACAACCTTAAGAGTCTGAGCTGCGTGACCCTTGAGGTGGATTCTGTCCGAAAAGTTACTTGCCGAGTAGAGCGCGGCACAGTTCGATTCTCTGAAGAAGAAAGAAGTAGGCAACCATCCTCATTCTCAGTGGTCAGGTCAATGGTTGAGCTGTTCCGAGGTTCTGACGAACACTTAGGTTTATACGGTGCATTTGGATATGACTTAGCCTTCCAATTTGAGCCCATCGAGCTAAGGCTTTCCCGCCCCCAAAACCAGAGAGATTTAGTCCTCTATGTGCCAGACGAAGTTATCGTTGTCGACCATCAAAGTGGTATCGCAGAACGGCGACGTTACGAATTTTCCTACGGCGATGACAGCACAATTGAAATGAGTCGAGGCGGAGCAAGAGAGCCTTACAGTTCGGATTCTGAATTAGAGCCATATAGGGATCACGAAAGAGGTGCCTACGCCGGAGTAGTTGAGTTAGCGCGAGAGTACTTTGCCCGTGGTGATTTGTTTGAGGTGGTATCGAGCCAAACGTTCGTTGAGCCGTCTCCTGAACCACCATCAGAGTTGTTCAGGCGTCTCAAAGAGCAGAATCCTTCACCATATGGTTTTCTTATAAACCTTGGTGAATCTGAGTGGCTAGTGGGGGCCTCGCCTGAAATGTACGTCAGAGTTGAGGGGGATCGCGTCGAAACATGCCCTATCTCGGGCACCATCGCCAGAGGCCAAGACCCTCTGGATGACGCTTCTCAAATTCTGGCTCTTCTAAATTCCGAAAAAGATGAATCTGAACTCACGATGTGCACCGACGTAGATCGAAATGATAAGAGCAGGATCTGCGTGCCGGGATCAGTAAAGGTGATAGGGCGGCGGCAAATCGAGATGTATTCGCGTTTGATTCATACTGTTGACCACGTAGAAGGGCGCCTGAGGCCCGAGTTTGATGCTCTCGATGCGTTCTTATCCCACACCTGGGCTGTGACGGTAACCGGTGCGCCCAAGACCTCGGCGATGATGTTTCTTGAAGAGCACGAGAAAAGTCCTCGGGCTTGGTACGGGGGAGCGATTGGAAAAATTGGCTTCGATGGAGGACTGAACACAGGCCTAACTCTCAGGACTATCCGCGTTAAGGATGGCCATGCCGAAGTGAGGGTCGGCGCTACCCTCCTCTGGGATTCTGATCCGGTAGCTGAAGAGGAAGAAACAGAATTGAAAGCTTCGGCGTTTTTGGACGCTCTAAGACTTCCTCGTCGACCATCTGAAGTAAACACGGTCGAAGTTCAAGCGGAAAATAAACGAGTTCTTTTGGTGGACCATATGGATTCGTTCGTTCATACGTTGGCCAACTATTTGCGACAGACGGGAGCGGCAGTTGAAACGCAACGCGCCGGTTTCCCTTTAGGCGAACTGGCCTCTAATCGTCCTGATTTACTCGTTCTGTCGCCTGGGCCAGGAGTGCCCGCGGACTTTGACACCAAAGCCACTATCGAAGCTGCTCTTGAGTTGGACATTCCGATATTCGGCGTTTGTCTCGGATTGCAAGCAATCGTGGAATATTTTGGGGGAGAACTCGATCAACTCCAGACGCCGATGCACGGGAAGTCTTCTCTCATTGAAACTTCGAATTGCAAACTATTTGAAGGGCTGCCGTCGCAATTCAAAGCCGGCCGCTATCACTCCTTATATGCAATGGAAAATATGTTGCCAGAGTCAATTAAAATTGTTGCGAAAAGCGAAGACGATAATGTGGTGATGGCAGTAGAGCATGCAGTTTTGCCGATCTGCGCAGTTCAATTTCACCCTGAATCAATCATGTCTTTTGATGACGAAGTAGGTCTTAAACTTGTGCGAAATGCTGTGAAGATGCTGACGGACCGAACATGACTGCGAGGGCATATCGAACTCATCGTGACGTTATCTTTGCCAATGGCCCGGAGGCAGAGCAGTACCTGCATGGCCAAATTTCGCAGAATGTGGACGATATGGCCGAAGGTGATGCTCGGTGGTCATTCCTTCTTGAGCCTCGCGGGAACATTGAGGGATTTTTTCGAATCCTGCGTGTTGCTCAGGACTCGTATCGCCTTGACACTGAATACGGTTTTGGGCAAACCCTTGAGGAGTCCCTCTCGCGCTTTAAGCTGCGTTCAAAGGTGGACTTTACATTGAGCGCTGAGGAGATGATTTCGGTAGTGGGGAATCAATCAGACTTAAATGTCGAGGACTTCACTCAGCCGCTGCCTTCGGGCTGGAATGATGGGCTTTGCATAGACCTCTATGGCAGTGATTCCGTTATTGATCTTGAGGAGTGTTCAGAAAATGACTTCCAACGCCTTGTAATGACGCATGGGCTGCCGCGTCTCGGAGAGGAATTTAAAGTTGGAGGTATTCCCAACGAGTCCGGAGTTTTAGAGTTAGCGGTTTCGTTCGATAAAGGTTGCTATCGGGGACAAGAGCTGGTTGAGCGTATAGACGCACGAAGCGGAGGGCGCCGAATAATTCGTCGGGTTCGTGCTGAAAGCAAACTAGAGAAATCTCAAGCTTTGTTCGGCGGTGAAAAAAAAGTTGGGGAGGTCTTGACGGTAACTAATGAAGCGCCCTATATCGGTTTTGCGCTGCTGGGTACTGATGTCGCTCCTGTACGAACTGAGTCGGGGGAGCGCATCGAGGTATTTGCCCTTGACCAGCTTATTGCTTAGCAAAATTCTTTAATGACGCTCGGGACAGTACCCTTGGCGAGTGTTTGGGGGCGTCGCTAAGATCGACGTTCCATAATTCGGGAGAAGGACTATGGCAAAGACGGCGCTACTAGCGAAATTGACAGCAAAAGATGGGCAACGGGACGCGTTGTTGTCGGTGATTTCTGACTTGGGAATAAGAAACGTATCGGGTGAGCCCGGAACAGAGGTCTATGCTGCTCACAAAGATCAAAATGATGAAAATGTGGTCTGGTTCTATGAGATGTATAGCGATAAAGATGCTTTAGCGGCTCACGGCGGATCAGATGGCATGAAAGAATTTGGCAGGGCGACCGGCGAGTTTATGGCGGGGCGAGCTGAACTAATTTTCTTGGAGCCGGTCTGCGCTAAAGGTCTTGACCTTTAACCAGTGAGAGCCGCTTGCGATGGCAGACGCGAGTGAAGGCTTTGATGTAATGACCTTAGGTAATGGAACGTATTTAGATCGGATTATTGCTCAGCACCGCAAACGCGCGTCCGCTGATCAGCGGTCATTAGCGGATCTGCAACGCGCTGTAAAAGACCGGCCACCCCCGCGCAAGTTTCTTCGCGCATTGGAGGAACCGGGGTTGAGTGTTATCGCTGAAATCAAGCGACGGTCCCCCTCAAAGGGTGATTTGTTTCCTGACCTCGACCCTCGCTTGCTTGCCGGAGAGTACGAGGCCGGGGGAGCCTCTTGCTTATCGGTTTTGACTGATTCACCCAATTTCGGCGGTTCGCCAACAGATCTAACAGAGGCTCGTGATGCTGTGAGCTTGCCGGTCTTACGAAAAGATTTCACGGTCGATGAGCGTGATCTCCTAGATGCATTGTTGATGGGAGCAGATGCGGTTCTGCTGATCGCTGCCGCTCTCTCCGGCAGTGAGTTGAGGACCTTCGGCTTGATTGCTCAAGACCTTGGGTTGAATGCCCTCGTGGAAGTGCACGATGAGAGAGAGCTTGATCAAGCACTGGAGATTGGGTCTGACCTTATAGGCGTCAATCAACGTGACTTATACACGTTTGAAGTTGACCACGAACGGGCGGCCCGAATGGCATCTTTGATTCCCGCGGAAGTCGTAAGGGTCGCTGAGTCAGGAGTTCGTGGACCTGAAGACGCCGCTGTTTTGCATGCGGAGGGCTACTCGGCTGTTCTGGTGGGAGAAAGTTTGGTTACTAGCGGAGATCCGGCGCTCGCTGTGTCCGCTCTGAAGGGCACTTCCTGATGTTTGTAAAAATATGCGGCGTGACTACAGAAGAAGATGCACTTTTGTCAATTGGTATGGGAGCGGATGCCCTGGGATTTAACTTTGTACCAGGATCCAAGCGACAAATTCGCCCTACTGTAGCCCGCGATATTGTAAGGCGTCTTCCAGGTGGAGTGCTCACCGTCGGCGTTTTTAGGGATGAGGTCAAAGAGTCGGTCGTTGAGGTGGTTCACCAGGCTGGGCTCCAGGCTGCTCAATTGCATGGTCAGGAGTCAGCGGAAGAGAGCTCTTGGATAGCCCAAAGGGTTCCTTCGGTCATAAAGGCATTTGCCGCTGGTGATCCAGCGATTGACCACTTGGAGCGACATTCCGCGAAGGCAGTACTTGTTGATGCTCCAGAGCCTGGTTCGGGTCAAGTTTTTGACTGGTCAATGCTTGATGGACGAGAACGGGGCTGCCCGCTAATTCTTGCCGGCGGCCTTACGCCAGCAAATGTTGCAAATGCAATTCGCGTAGTAAGGCCATGGGGAGTTGACGTGGCGAGCGGTGTCGAGATCTCCCCTGGGGTTAAAGATCCAATTCGAGTCCGGGAATTTGTCATTGCGGCTCAGAGAGCTGGAGATGAGGTAAATCCGACGCCTGACGATTTCGACCCGGAAGCCCCGAGGCCTTATGACTGGCGAGACGAGTGATGAGCACGGTCTACTCGCCGATAGGTTGATCTTATGGTGATGACTGACCCCAATAAAGAGGGCCGCTTTGGAGAGTTCGGTGGACGCTTCGTGCCCGAAACACTCATTCCGGCCTGCGAAGAGCTCGAAGAAGCTTTTCGTGAAGCATGGGACGACTCAGCTTTTGTTGAGCAGTTCCATACCATTCTCAACGACTATGGAGGCCGGCCCTCGCCCCTTACTGAGTGTTTTCGGCTCTCGGAGCAACTAGGAGTTCGTATCCTTCTCAAACGAGAGGACTTGAACCACACCGGCTCACATAAAATCAACAATGTGATTGGGCAAGCGTTACTTGCGCAAAGAATGGGTAAAACACGGCTCGTTGCTGAAACGGGAGCAGGGCAGCACGGCGTCGCTACTGCTACGGCTGCGGCGCTCTTGGACATGGAATGCAAGGTGTACATGGGTCAAGTGGACGTCGAGAGGCAAGCCCTCAACGTCTTCCGGATGCAGCTTTTAGGTGCTGAAGTTGAAGGCGTTTCATCGGGAAGTAAAACTCTTAAGGATGCGGTGAATGAGGCCCTTCGAGACTGGGTCGCGACTGTGGAGAACACCCATTACTGTCTCGGCTCGGTTATGGGGCCTCACCCATACCCTTGGATGGTGAGAACCTTTCATCATGTGATCGGAGAAGAAGCCCGGGCTCAATGTCTCAAGTTGCTGGACGGCTTGCCCGATCTTGTAGTCGCATGCGTTGGTGGAGGTAGTAATGCAGCGGGTATCTTCTCGGGCTTTTCTGATACTGAAAGTCGTTTGGTAGGTGTAGAGCCAGCTGGAGGAGCCGCAGTAGGCCGGGGCGTGCCGGGCGTGGTTCACGGAATGGCCTCTTATTTGATGCAAGATGAGGTGGGTCAGGTTCAAGAGGCAGAATCCATCTCAGCAGGACTGGATTACCCAGGTGTCGGCCCCGAACACGCCTACCTCTCCTCAATCGGTAGAGCTGAATACCCCTCGGTTTCTGACCAAGAGGTCATTGAGGCGTTCCAACTATTGTCTAAAACAGAAGGCATTATTCCTGCTCTTGAGTCGGCGCACGCCTTAGCTTGGGTAGTGCGCGAAGCAGCATCGCTTCAGGGACAAGTAGTTCTTCTGAACCTTTCAGGTCGAGGCGACAAAGATGTGGACCAAATGATGGAGGTTTTGGGAATGGACGAAGTCGGGTGAACTCCGAGCTGGCGCCCGGCCGCATGGAGGGCTTTTTGCGCTCCCGCAGAGACGCTGGCTCCAAGCTATTAGTTGCGTACATCACTGGAGGCTTTGAAGGTTGGGAAGCCGCCGTTGAGACAGCGGCGGCCGCAGGAGCCGATGCTATTGAAATCGGTATCCCTTTTTCTGACCCGGTTATGGATGGTCCTGTAATTCAAGAAGCCAGCCAAAGGGCGCTGGAAGGTGGCGCTACGCCAGCCTCTGTGCTCGCAACTGTGCCTAATCTGGACACGGGTGTCCCACACGCTGTGATGACCTATTACAACCTTGCCCACCATCCCGGGCATGATCGATTCGCAGCGACTCTAGCTAGCTCAGGTATCGACGCAGCTATATTGCCCGATTTACCATTTGTGGAATCAGGTCCGTGGCGCCACGCCGCAGCGAATGTCGGGATTGAAACGATCATGCTTGCGGCGCCCACCACTCCGGATGCGCGTTTGGGCGAACTATGCGAAGCCTCCAGCGGTTTTGTCTACGCGGTGGGTCTGCTTGGCGTGACAGGAGAGCGCGCTCAATTGGCTTCTACGGCGACAGAGATTGCCGCGAGGTGCAAAGGAGTTACTGACAAACCAGTTCTTACCGGAGTTGGTATCGGGTCGCCAGAGCACGCCGTCGAAGCCTGCGAAGTCGCCGATGGTGTAATTATCGGATCCGCTGTTGTTCGTCGCTTGCTAAGTGGGGATGGGGCCGACGGAGTTGGAGAGCTGATCGCCTCTTTTCGGGATGCACTTGACGCTGGATAAAGAGCCGTTAAGCGATATGAACAAGGACACTCATGACTGTGAACTATGCGAAGCGGCAAGGTTCACCCATTGGTACTACGAGGATGATGTTTGTTGGGTCGCCGACTGCGAAGCATGTTCAACACCTATGGTCGTATGGAAAAAGCACGGGACGGACCCGTCGGAAAGCGAAGTCGAGTGGATGCTTACCTGCCTATCCAAGGCGGCCGAAGAACGGTTCGGTTTAGGAGTGGGATCTGTGGATCGGGTAATGCGGCAGGTACCCAACCATTTTCACGCTCACTGGCGAGACCCTCTCTGGTTGTCTCGGAGGTGGACCGAGAAGCCGAGTAAATACTCTGGTGTTGGCGGAGAGAGAGTTCTTCTGCCGTGAGCGCGCGCCGCATTGCTTTATGCCTGTTGCTTACATTGGTCTGTGCTTCTGTATCTGGTTGCGGTGACAACATCGACTGGGCTGCCAAAGGTGCAACTGATGAAGAGTACCCGGTTGAGTATTACAGCTTAGGAGAGGCTGTCTACGAAGACAGTTGTGCTTCCTGTCACGGTGCGGGGGGTTCTGGGAGTTTTGGCCCTCAACTCAGGGGCAAAGGGCATAAGTACAGTTACGAGGATCAGAGGACACTAATAGAGCGAGGTAGGAGATCGATGCCTGGCTTTGCTAGCAGTTTGAGTTCAACAGAGATCGACGCTCTGTTGGCTTATATTCGAGTCGGGTTTTTCGTAAACGACGCCGAGTAATTATTGTTCTTCGCACAGGATAAGCCTCGATGGTCGCTATGTTGACTAGATGCTTCAAGTAGGGGATCGAGCTCCAGCGTTTACCTTGCTAGATCAAAAGGGCAATAAGTGGCGTCTTACAGAGCATAAAAAGAAGCGCATAGCGCTCTTCTTCTATCCCAAGGCAGGTACAAGTGGATGCACTGAGCAAGCAATCGGCCTCCGGAACTTGTTACCTGAATTGACTAATGTGACAGTCGTGGGGATCAGCGCGGACAGTCCTGCAAAACAGGCGGCTTGGGATGAAAAGCATGGATTTCAGTTCCCGCTCTTATCAGACCCCGAATCAAAAATTGCAAAAAAATATGGCGTCTTCGGTCCCAAGAAGCTCTATGGCCGCGAATACGAAGGAACTACACGCTCCCTCTTTTTGATTAGCGCCGCCGGGCGCGTCGAGCGCTCATGGATCAAGATTTCCCCTAAGGCGACCTCAATTGAGCTCGCAGCAGCGCTAGAGCAACTAAATGACTGACTATCCGCACCCCCGAGATCTGTTGGCTCACCGCCCGCCTTTTTTGTTCTGTGACACAATTGTCGAACTCGAGCCAGGAGTTTCATGCTCTGCCCTATGGCATTTGAGTGGGGAAGAAGCATTTTTCGCAGGCCATTTCCCTGGACGCCCCACCCTGCCCGGAGTGTTAATTGTTGAGGCGCTGGCGCAAACTGCGGGTTTGGCTGCGCTTAGCGATGGCGATTTTAAGGGGAAACTTCCGCTGTTTGGGGGAATCGATAAGGCTCGATTTAGGCGTCAAGTCACTCCAGGAGACACATTGAGATTAGAAGCGCGTCTCGGGCGAATGTCCCGCATGGCAGGCAAAGCTACCGGCATAGCGTCTGTTGGGGGGCAAACCGCATGTGAAGCAGAGATGATGTTCGTTATCGCCGACGTAGAAGACCTTTGATTTCCTAGGTATCGGTGTTCAACAGAGTTCAGGCATTTTGGTCGCAGTCCCACAAACGTGACGGTTTCGCATTGGGATTGGCGGTGGGAACCTTCGGAATAACCTTCGGCGTTCTCGCCAATGCTGCAGGTATCTCGGATCTTATGGCCGTTGTTCTTTCGTTGTTCGTTTTCACAGGGGCTTCGCAGTTTGCGGCAGTCGGAGTTGTGAATGCTGGTGGAGAGCCCCTTACTGCTTTAGGAACAGCGCTACTGTTGGGAGCCCGCAATGGCGTTTACGGGCTTTCTGTTGGCCGCATACTTCCAGTCGGAAAATTCAAACGGCTCTTGGGGGCTCAATTAGTTATTGATGAGAGTGTCGCTGTTTCCTCTTTACAACTAGACGACAGAGATGCGCGAGAAGCGTTCTGGGTCACTGGATTGTCCGTTTTTATTTTTTGGAACCTCGGGACAGTTGTCGGAGTCTTGCTGGGCGACGTTGTGGGTGACCCGCGTACATGGGGGCTCGACGCGGCTTTCCCTGCAGGGTTTTTCGCCTTGTTGATGCCCCATTTGCGGAGCCAAGAAAAGCGACAATCGGCTCTTTGGGGGGCCCTTATTGCTTTGGCCGCAATACCTATTTTGCCTTCAGGTTTACCGGTTATCGCATCAGTTGGGGGCGTGTTTATAGCGGCGTTCGCTTCGAGCCTGCGGCGTAGGCGAAGCTAATGGATTGGTCACTTGTAATGCTTCTGGCCGTCGGCTGCTATGGCTATAAAGCAGGCGGCGTCTTAGCCTCTAAAAAGATCAAGCTATCGGAGGAAAGGGAGCGGCTGCTGAACTATGTCGCCCCCGCTGTCCTTTCGGGTTTGATAATTACTCAAACATTCGAAAACGAAGGGCAGCTCTATGTCGGGGCGCCAGCAGCGGGCTTAGTAGCTGGGGCTCTAGCGGCCTACCTCAAAGCGCCGTTTCCACTCGTCTTGGCTATTGCCGCCGCAGCAACAGCTTTGGTTCGACTGCTTTGAACCCCTTTAAGAAACTGGGGCAATCACTATCGATCCGTTGTGGCCGCCAAAACCGAAAGAATTGGAAAGTGTCGGCCCGGGTTCCCACGCTTGAGCTGAACCATGCACGAGGTTGAAATTTGGAAGGTCGGGGTCTGCTTCCTGGAATCCGGCTGTCGGCGGTATCTCCTTGTGCTGAAAGGAAAGCAGAACAGCGGTAGCTTCCAACGCCCCCGCTGCGCCTAATGCATGACCAGTTACTCCCTTAGTAGAGGTAACTGGTGGGCCATCTTCACCGAAGAGCTTTGCTAGGGCTTCTGCCTCAGCTGCGTCATTGAGTGGCGTCGATGTGCCGTGAGCATTTACTGACCTAATAGCGTCCGGTGTCAATCCAGCGTCCTCAATTGCCAGTTGCATGCAGCGGAAAGCACCCATGCCTCCTGGAGCAGGTGCCGTAATGTGATGTGCATCTGCGTTGGAGCCCGACCCGAGAATCTCGCCGTAAATAGTCGCTCCCCGTTCTTGAGCAGAGGATAACTCCTCGAGCACAAGTGTTGCGGAGCCCTCAGTCATCATGAAGCCATCCCTGTTTTTGTCAAACGGCATGGAATGACCCGAGGAAGACAAAGCAGTCATGTTCTGGAAGCCAGCCATGCCTACTGGGGACATCACTGACTCAGTGCCGCCCGAAACAATGAGGTCTGCGTAGCCCATCTGGATCAATCTGGTTGCGTAACCTAAGGCGTGAGTGCTCGCAGCGCACGCTGTCGTAACTGTCTCATTTGGTCCCTGTAACCCGAACTTCATCGAGATGGCTGCGCCGGGAGCATTTGGCATGATCATCGGGACCATAAACGGGGACACTCTTCTCTCCCCTTTGCGGTCGTGAACTATTACCTGCTCTTCGAAAGTTTGAAGACCACCTACGCCCGTGGCGTAGATAACCCCGCAACGAGCAGGGTCCAATGCTGTTTCGCCGGCGTCGGCGAGTGCCATTGTCGCCGTTGCAGTTGCGAGTTGTTGCGAGCGGTCGGCTCTTCGTGCTTCTTTGGGGTTGTTGTAGTAGGGAAGCGGGTCAAAATCGTGAACGCGTCTCTCGCCTTCTGGGGGCTTGGAGTTCAACCCCTGCCAAAACGCGTCTAAGCCTGTTCCGGCGCAGGAGATTACTCCGAGGCCGACTATGGCGACCCTGCGCCGCTCGCTCACAGCTTTGACTCAACCAATGCGATAGCGTCGCCCACGGTTGCAACGTCGGAAAGTTCCTCCTCTTCGACGCTGATGTCAAACTCTTCCTCTAAAGCCATTACCAGTTCGACCAAGTCGAGGCTGTCGGCGTCAAGGTCATCCGCGAAGCTTGCCTCTGGGGTGACGGCTGCGCCATCCACCGCGAGCACCTCTACGGCACAATTCTTGAATCTCTCGAAGTTGTCACTCATTGAGCTGTTCCTTACGTAATTGGACAATGCGAAGTGTAGACCGTGGTTGTCAATGCCCCATGCCTAGTCCGCCATCAATTGGTATTACTGCGCCTGTGATATATCCGGCTCCTTCAGAAGCCAGAAAAAGTATAGTTTCTGCTATCTCTTGAGGTTCAGCGACCCTTTTCAGCGGCACCTGTTCAGTTATGGCTGAACGCTGATCTTCGGTCAAGGCATCCAACATTTCGGTTGCGACGGGGCCTGGAGAAACTATATTCGCAGTGATATTCCGCGAGCCCAATTCTCGAGCCATCGAACGAGCGAGACCCACTAGGCCTGCCTTGCTAGCGGCATAGTTGGCTTGGCCGGCGGAGCCGAGGAGTCCTACGACTGATGAAACAAATATTAGTCGGCCCCACCTGGCTCGCAGCATGGTTCTAGTCGCTCGTTGCGCCACTCGATATGAACCTTTTAAATTTGTATCGATTACCGTCGAAAAGTCATCATCCGACATTCGCAAGAGCAACTGGTCTTTGGTGATACCGGCGTTGGCTACTAACACCTCTACATTGCCTAGCTCAGACTCGATAGCTTGATAAGCGCGGTCGACCGCATCTGCGTCTGTCTGGTCGCAGGGTATTGCCAAAATTCGGCTATCGACGTCACCTGGGTCCCGCGCAGTGATGGCAACCCTGTGCCCTTGATCCGCGAATCGTTTGGCGGTGGCAAGGCCGATTCCCCGATTGCCGCCAGTGACGAGCACTGTTCGAGTTTGAGTCACACGCCGTCCCAAGTAATAACAGCCGCAGCAGACGTCATTCCTGCTCCGAAGCCAACCAACAGAATGTTGTCTCCTTTGGAAACCCGACCCTCTGCCCAAGCGTCTTCCAGTGCCAAGGGTATAGATGCCGACGATGTATTCCCTGTCCGATGAATCACCATGGAGGTCTTTTCGTATGGAATTCCCAAGCGCTTGCAGGATGCTTCAACAATCCTTACGTTCGCTTGATGAGGGACCACAAGATCAATGTCGTCTGGAGTTAGGTTTGCCATGCTTAACGACTTCTGAGCAGCGTTCTCCATAGCTAGGACTGCGTTTTTGAAGATTGCGTGGCCATTCATTTGGATCTTCCCGTCGAAATCGCAGAAGAGAGCCTCTTCTAGGGCTCCGTTGCTGTCTACATGCCATCCGTGGAGGTCACCACGCCCCTCGGTTCTTTCGACTACGGCAGCGCCAGCGCCGTCAGCAAAAAGAATGCAGGTGCTGCGGTCGGTCCAGTCCGTTATTCGGGACAGTGTTTCTGAACCGATTACCAATATCCGGTTATGGCCCATTTGGATGAACCCATGGGCCGCTATCAGGCCATATACGAAACCCGAACATGCGGCATTTAGGTCCATTGCGCCGCAGTGAAGCCCCAGAAGTTCTTGAACAGTGGATGCAGTCGCCGGTACCTGACGATCCGGGCTAGTCGTCGCCAGAATCAGCAAATCAATCGAACTTGGGTCTATGCCTCCTCTCTCAATGGCAATTTTGCCTGCGTCAGCCGCAAGTCCTGCGGTCGAGCCACCCACCCGTCGCTCATGGATCCCAGACCGCTCGACTATCCAGTCATGGGAGGTATTTACCATTTCTTCTAAGTCTTTGTTAGATACCACTCGCTCAGGCAACGCTGTTCCCAAAGAAAGCATTCGGGCCCCGGATTTAGCTGATGAACTCATAATCATTCCCTATTTAGTCCTCAGCCAGGCGATTGGTTGCCTTGCTGTCACCCTTTCGCTGTCGAGTGCCATGAACTCCATTAGCAAACCAGCAAAGGGGGAGCGTACCTCTTCGTCGTTCACCCAGCCGACGATGTCGCCCACCTTGATGACTTTGTCAAGCGTAACCCGTGGATCAGGAGCAAATATTCCTGCGCAAGGGCTGACAACTAGGCGTTCCGTGACATATAGGTATTCACCCGCTTCTTTGGCGCCTTGACTAGACGACCCCAGATCTGTAACTGCAGTGAGAAGAGTGTCAACATCTTCAGGCGTTGCCACTGACAATGTGTTGACGTTTTTGAGTGTCCTCTTAGCCATCCCGGTGAGTACGGTACCGGGTCCCAACTCGACGAAAGTAGCGCATCCTAGCTCTTGCATCGCATATAGGGTTTGACGCCATTGAACCGGGCTGCAGAGCTGACTTGCGAGAAGCTGCGGCCACTCCTCGGCAGTATCGCGGGAGATAGCGTCAACATTGGCAAAGACCGGAATGGCGGGATCGCGAACTTCGACTTCGGCTAGTGCCTTACGTAGTCGATCTCTAGCTGGCGCCATGAAAGGCGTGTGGAAGGCACCGCCGACGGGTAAAGCCATAGAACGCTTTGCTCCTAGTTCCTTGGCTTTTTCGCCAGCATCAGTGAGTGCTGCAGGATCTCCGGCGATAACAACCTGCCCCGGGGCGTTGTAGTTTGCCACCCACACATCACCATCTACTCGAGCGCACGCGGAAACGACTAAATCGTCGTCAAGGCCTAATACTGCGGCCATGGAGCCATCTTGCTCGTCTGCCGCCACTTGCATGGCTTCGCCTCGTTCCGATACCAGGCGAACGGCGTCCTCAAACGAGAGGGCACCACTGGCGCAAAGGGCACTGTATTCGCCAAGTGAGTGGCCGGCGGTAAAGTTCGGCGCGACTCCCGTGCGCTCAACCGCGTCGAGGATGACCATGCTCAGCACAAATGTCGTCAATTGGCTATTGCGCGTTTGCTTTAGTTCGTCGGCGTCGGCCTTAAGTAGTAATTGTGCGACGTCTCGCCCGCATGCGTCTGACGCTTCATCAACGAGTTCCCAGCTTTCATGTTTTATCCACTCTTCACCCATAGCGGGTTTCTGAGATCCCTGACCAGGAAATGTAAACGCAAGCACACAGCCTCCCTATGCGGTCACCTTAGTGAGTTGGACCAAACTCAGGTCCGAAAGGTTTCATATGGTCACGCGAAAGCTGCCGACCACGGCTGATCAAGAGATTACGGGATATGAGGAACATTTGGTGGAATTCAGCACAATCTTGGGGGCTAACTCTTAGGAACGAGCTATTTTGACAGGTATCCTCGGCATTTGCCGCCCGGGTGGTGGAATGGCAGACACGGAGGATTCAAAATCCTCTGCCCTCACGGGCGTGCGGGTTCAACTCCCGCTCCGGGCACTTGAAGTCCAGCTAAATCCAACAGCATTCTTGTTTGATTCGCTCTAACTTGGCCCAATGGCAGAAGACCCCTATTCATCTTGGAGTGACAGCGAACTGAGTGGCCTAGCGCATGGTTTCAGCGACGGTCTATTTAGTGGTCAGGTGGCTATCGTAACTGGCGGCGCCGGAGGCATTGGGCGATCTATTTGCATGCTTTTATCGCGTTTAGGAGCCCGAGTGGTCGCGTGCGGCAGAGATGAGGAGAAATTGAATCACCTCAAAGATTCTTTCGCTTCCCTCGATACCGAAATCTTCACTCTGTTAGCGAACGTTCGCAAACCACAAGAGGTAGCGGCTTTGGTCCAAGAAACCTGGGAGCAGCACAATAGGCTGGACTTAGTCGTCAACAATGCTGGCGGCCAATTTCCTGCGCCTGCGGAAGAAATCACCCCTAAGGGCTGGGCCGCCGTCGTCGAAACAAACCTCTATGGCCCGTGGTTTGTTATGCAAGAAGCAGCTCGCCAGTGGATAGAGAAAGAACAAGGCGGATCAATCGTCAACATCGGCACGATAACTGGAAGATCTTCAGTGGGAATTCCTCATACAGCTGCAGCGCGAGCGGGAGCGGCAGGTCTGGCTGCATCACTGAGTGTTGAATGGGCGCCGCATGACATTCGGATCAACACCGTCGCTGTAGGTGTTGTCCGAAGTCCGGGTCTGGCGAATTACCCTGCTGAAGCGAGGCCGTCCTTTACGCACAATCCGCAGCGCCGGCTGGGAGATGTGCACGATATAGCCCAAGCAGTTGCTTTTCTAGGTTCCCGGGAGTTGAGCTCCTTTATCACCGGGGAAGTACTCAACGTTGCGGGTGGTGAGCAAGTCTGGGGCGAATACTGGGCGCTAGGAAAGCCTGACTATTTCAAGATCGACGAATAGCACGAGTGAATTAGGGGATAGATCAAATGAGCGATCGAGTTAACACAACCCGTTTGCAAGAGATGGCGCGGGCGTACACAGTTTCGGCGGTTCTGTATGCAGCTCTGGATGTGGGTCTTTTTACCCACGTCAGCAATGGATGTGTCAAGGAGGCTGATCTTGCGAACGCTACTGGTTTGCGTCGTATCGATATTGATCGCCTCGTGTCTTGTGCGCTCAGTCTCGACTTGTTGGACTGGGATGGTGAAGAACTCCGAAATCAGGCGGACGTCGAGGCTTACCTGGTTGAAGGTAAGGAGCGTTATGCGGGTCCGTGGATGATGTTTACTAGACCTGATGTCCCCGGCTGGTTCGAAATGACCGAAAGAATGAGAACACCGAAGTCATCAAGACTGGGAATGTATGACGATTTGACGGTTGAGTCGGCTCGCCAGTACCACAAAGCTACTTCAAGTATCGGTTTTGGGGCTGCGCGACGTTTCGTCCGAATGGTGGATTTGACCTCTAGGAAACACCTACTTGACTTAGGAGGTGGCTCGGGTGCATACAGCATCACGGCAGTGGAGCAGTTCCCAGGACTCAAGGCGACCGTCTTAGATCTACCGCCCGTTGTCTTAGCGACCGAAGAATATATTGCCGACGCGGGAGTTGTGGACCGCGTCGCAACGGTCGGCGCTGACTTCACTGAAGGCGAATTTCCATCTCCCGTCGACGTTGTGGTGATGGCGAGCAATCTGCCGATCTATGACGGTGAAGTAATAGGTGGTGTCGTTGAAAGAGCTTTTCGGGCTTTGGAGCCAGGCGGAGAAATGCACTTAATTGGAGAAATGCTTGACGACGATCGGAGAGGTCCTGTCGACGCAGCTATGTGGGGAATGAACGAGTTGATATGCGGCAGCGAAGGAAGAGCCCACACTAGAGCGGAGTGCTTGGGGTACTTCAAAGCTGCTGGTTTCGTAGAGGTTGAAGTCACTGACTTCGTAGCCGGGACGCTTGCTCGATGTGTGGGAATGAAGCCGATTAAGTGACAAATAGGATTTCGACCTTCAATCGGCTAGGTTTTCGACCCCATGTCTATCAATACCGTAGAGCGGCAACTCCGCCGCAATTCGCTGCAATTAGGGCGACTTAAAACCGAGCTTGCTGTGTTGGAAGAGCAATTTGGGCATTTCGCAGACGAAGCTCAAACAACAAGAATTCATTCGCTTGTATCGGAAACTCCTATTTCGGAGAGAACCCACCAGCAAGCTGCGAGACACCTCGAAGTGATCGAACGGCAGCGCGACAAGTTGAAGCTGCAAATCTGTGAATTGGAGGGTCGCCAAGACTCTCTTCTCGATCAAATTAATAGCTAGGTCAATCGCCTTTCCAACGGAGCGAGTTCACGACTTTTCGCTAAGGTTAGTAGGCGCGGATCTTGGGTCCGGTGCCCCGAACTTACGAGGAATCACTTGCCGAAACGCGTAGTCATTGCAGAAGATGAAGCCATTATCCGTCTCGACCTCCGTGAAATGCTGGAAGAAGAGGGATACGAAGTAGTGGCGGAAACCGGTCGAGGAGATGAGGCCGTTGCCCTCGTGCGCGAGCACGCACCTGATCTGTGCATATTCGATATCAAAATGCCTGGAACGGATGGGTTAACTGCGGCGAGGGAAGTTTCCGCAGATAGGCAAGCAGCGGTTGTGATTCTCACTGCTTTTAGTCAACGTCACCTCATCGAAGAAGCCCGAGATGCAGGGGTGCTTTCGTACTTGGTTAAACCCTTTCAAAGAGAAGAGCTAGTTTCGGCAATTGAAGTGGCATTGGGTCGCTTTGAAGAGATGCGACAGTTGGACGCGACTGTCAAAGAGTTGGAAGGTCAGCTGGAAACGCGCAAGGCTGTGGATCGCGCTAAGGGCATTCTCATGGATCAGAGCAATATGTCTGAAAACGATGCGTTCGGCTTTGTCCAGAAAACTGCGATGGCTGAGAGGTCGACGATGCGCGCGATAGCTGATCGAATCATCACAGGCGGCCTGCGCCCTTAGGGGGCAATAGGCGACTCTCAGTTCTGAGGGTCAACGACGTAGTGGTTTTCTGGCCCTAGGGTTGCAGCCGTGGCCAAGGTTTTATTGCTCGATGGAAACTCATTGACTTATAGGGCATTTTTTGCGTTGCCGACGGATATGGAAACGGCGGATGGGCAAGTAACGAACGCAGTGTTCGGTTTCACGTCAATGCTTTTGAATTTAATTAAGGACCAGCGCCCGGATGCTGTCGTCGTGGCATTTGACCGCCCTGAGCCAACTTTTCGACATGAAATGTTGCCGGAATACAAAGCTCAACGGGAAGCTACACCAGACCTTCTCATTCAACAGTTTGGGCTTGTAAGAGAAGTTCTAGAAGCCCTAAACATTCCCTCCGTCGAAATGGTCGGGTTTGAGGCCGACGATCTTTTGGCAACGATGGCAGTTCGAGTGTCAGATAATAAAGACGAGGCAATTATTGTCACAGGTGATCGAGACATCTACCAAATGGTTAAGGACCCTTTTATCAGGGTGTTGTACAACCGCAGGGGTGTCAGTGATTACGCGCTATACGACGAAGATGGAATCCTTGATCGAACCGGAGTGGCTCCCAGTCTTTATCCGCAGTATGCAGCGCTGCGCGGCGACCCGTCGGACAACCTCCCGGGAGTACCGGGTGTCGGAGAAAAGACAGCGGCAAAGCTCATAAACTCATATGGGGGTCTCGATGGGATCTTTGAACATGCTCAGGAACAGACGCCTAAGTTGCGCCAAAACCTCGAAGAGTTTGAAGACCGCGCGCGCAAGAACCTGGATGCCATGGTCCTCCGAACCGATGTCCCTCTCGAAGTTGATTTTGCAGCAGCAACTTGGGGCGATGTAAATACCGAAGAGGTGCAGCGTCTTTTTGGCGTATTGGAATTTAACTCCCTCTATGAGCGGCTGAGGGAAATCCTTGGCGATGCGTTGCCTGCGGATGAATCAAGCAAAAGTGTGCTTGAGGCGGAGCCCCTCACGATGGCTTCAGTTCCGGAATGTAGGGAGATGCTGGCTTCCTTGCTCGAGTCACCGGATCCCGTGTCGCTTGGATGGGCCACCGATGTTGATGGAGGTCTAGTAGCTCTGACGTTTGTGTGCGAAGCAAACTTGGGTGAGGTCCTTGTGCTCGGGCCGAATTTCCTGGAGCAGGAAGAGGTGCTCGGGCTGGTAAGTCGGCTCTTGGGTGTCGAGGAGGCCGGCTTCGACACGCACAACGCCAAAGGACTTGGCCGCGCTATGCGGCGTCTAGGCGTAGGCATTGAGGGCTTGCGAGTCGACACAGCGATAGCTGCATATCTGTTGGACCCAAGTAGCGGTCGCTATGCCATTGATGACCTGCTTCTGAAATATCAGCGCGTGGAATTAGCGCGGAGCGAAACTAGCGCCGCTGGTCAACTCGACTTGGATGGAGGCGCTGATGATCACTACCTAGACGCAGCTCGAGACGCCTTGGCGGTCGAACGCCTTGCTTCTCCGATGCTTGATTTGATTGAAGAACGCTCAATGAGCTGGCTTTACGAGGAGCTTGAACGTCCACTGGTCTCCGTGCTAGCTCGAATGGAGGACATTGGCGTAGGGGTCGACGTTAGCGAGTTGCGTCGAATGAGGGATTACCTAGTTAGCGAAGTGAACCGACTTGAGTCTGAAATTCATGTTCTAGCTGGGCGGGAGTTCAACGTGAACTCAACCAAACAGTTACGAGAAGTCTTATTTGACGATTTGGGATTAACGCCTCAGAAAAAAACCAAAACTGGCTATTCGACTGACGCAGCGTCTCTTGAAAAAATTCGCGAGCAACATGAGGTTGTTGCGTTGCTACTTGATTATCGAGAAGTTGAGAAGTTGCGCTCCACGTACGGGCAGGGACTGCTCGAAGCCACTGATCCAGATGAAAGGATTCGCGCCACCTTTAATCAGACTGTTGCGCGAACAGGTCGGCTTAGTTCTGAAGAGCCCAATTTGCATAACATCCCGGTCCGAACTGCCCTTGGAAGGGAATTCCGTAAAGCTTTTATTCCCCAACAGGGATATGAGTTTCTTGTGGCGGATTACAACCAAATCGAACTTCGGGTCATAGCTCATTTAGCGGAAGATCCAGGCTTGATCAGCGCTTTCGAAGCGGGTCAAGATATTCACAATGCCACGGCCGCATCAATTTTCGGTGTCTCGGTTGATGGGGTCAGCACGGAGCAGCGCTCCCAAGCGAAAATGGTCAGCTACGGGCTTGCCTATGGTATGGAATCTTACGGTCTTGCTCAGAGACTTGGCATTGCGACGAAAGACGCCTCGGAAATCCTGGAATCCTATTTCGCAGCCTTTCCCGCAGTTAAGTCATACATGGACCGCATTGTCGAAGAAACGAAAGACAAGGGTTACACAGAGACCGTTTTTGGGCGACGACGACCTATTCCCGAGCTGTCTTCGTCGAACTTTCGTGTTCGTCAAGCTGCTGAGCGGCAAGCTATGAATGCTCCGATCCAAGGCCTAGCCGCTGATGTGTTCAAGATTGCTTTGGTGGCAATCGACGCGGCTCTCGAGCAAATGCAATCCCGTAGCAGGCTGGTACTCCAGGTTCATGACGAGGTAATACTTGAAGTTCACCCAGATGAAGCGGAGACGGTGCACGAATTGACCGTCACTAATATGCGGGGAGCAGCAGAATTGCGGGTTCCACTGGAAGTTAATATCGCTACAGGTCCGACTTGGGCTGATGCTAAAGCCTGAATCAGCGGAGACCTTCATGCAGGAATATTCAGGGCCAAATAGCCATTGGTTTGAGAGTCTCGCTGAGCACCTGCGTGAGGCTTACCTTCGCTATTCGTTCGCTCGGAATTCAGCGGAGGAAGTAGAGCAAGTTATCGGTGATCTTGATCTGCGTCCGGGCGATCGAGTTTTAGATGTCGGTTGCGGCCCAGGCCGCCACGCTTTGGAGTTGGGGCGAAGAGGAATCCGATGTATCGGGGTCGACATCTCTGAGGAATTTGTGAAGCTCGCTGCTGCTCAAGCTCAAGAGCAAGGCCTTGAAGAATTAGTCTCCTTCAAACGGGGAGATGCTCGAGCTTTAAACTTCGATAGTGAGTTTGATGGGGTGATCTCGCTATGCGAAGGAGCCTTTGGCCTCCAAGGAGGACCGGCGAGAGCAGATCTTCTAAACCTAGATAATGATTGCCGAATACTGCAGGGAATGGCACAAGCCCTAAAACCGGGAAGATCTCTGCTGGTGGCGGGATTTTCTGCATATTTCCAAATTGCTAATGCCTCTGACGATGGAAGCGAATTCGATTCGGGTACCGCCACTCGACACGAAACTACTCAAATCTTAGACCCCGACGAACAGCCGTTGGACGTTGAATTATGGACTACGTGTTTTACGGCTCGTGAACTCTGGCTGATGGCAAAGCTAGCTGGGTTAGATCCGGTGGAAGTCAGAAGTATTCATTCTGGCGAAAATTGGAAAGGTCGAGGCATTAATTCGAATGAGGCAGAACTTCTTATGCTTGCTAGGCGTCCACAGGAATTGAGCGCCGGCCGCTATTAGTCGAGTCGCAAAGATGTTTCTTGAATGCAGGGCGTGTAGCCTTGACGGCCGTGCCCCGTGGGAGCTCTGCCACTAGCACCCCTATTGTCTACCTGAGCCAAAAAAGAACGTGTCAGATACCTCAGAATTCGGCAGCTTTACTGATGCCGGCGAATACATCCCCCGAACCATTGTCGAAAACGATCTCGGAGGAACCTCCTTCGCCGACGCTATAGACGGAACCATTGTCGAATTCGAAGATGGTGATCTTGTTACTGGAACCGTGGTAAGAATCGATCGCGACGAAGTCTTACTAGACATAGGGTTTAAGTCGGAGGGCGTTATCCCTAGTAGAGAGCTTTCGATAAGAAATGCTGTCGACCCCTCCGAAATTGTTGATATAGGTGAAGAAATAGAGGCGCTTGTTCTTCAGAAAGAGGATCAAGATGGCCGGCTTGTCCTTTCCAAAAAGCGAGCTCAATACGAGCAGGCTTGGGGACGGATTGAAGAGATTAAAGAGGCTGACGGTGTTGTCGCGGGCCCGGTTATTGAGGTAGTCAAAGGCGGCCTCATTATTGATATTGGACTACGCGGTTTCGTTCCAGCATCCCTTGTGGAACTTAGGCGTGTCCGCGATCTTGACCCCTATATCGGAATGGACCTTGAGGCCAAGATCATCGAGTTAGACAAAAATCGCAACAACGTTGTCTTGTCGCGCCGAGCCTGGCTCGAGGAAACTCAAAAAGAGCAGCGTGAAGAATTCTTGGACAACCTCCAACCTGGAGAAAAACGCAGTGGCGTTGTGTCATCGGTTGTGAGTTTCGGAGCTTTCGTCGATCTCGGAGGAATGGATGGCCTCATTCACGTCTCAGAACTTTCCTGGAAACATGTCGATCATCCGAATTCAGTCGTAACGGTCGGAGATGAAGTTGATGTTGAAGTGCTTGAGGTTGATCGAGAGCGCGAGCGGATTTCGCTGTCGCTGAAGGCGACTCAGCAAGACCCATGGCAAGCATTTGCCGATGGTCACAAAGTGGACGAGCTGGTCTACGGTCGTGTCACGAAACTTGTCCCGTTTGGCTCCTTCGTGCAGGTAGGCGACGGTATCGAAGGATTAGTGCACATTTCGGAGATGTCAGCCCACCATGTTGAACTACCAGAGCAGGTTGTTACTCCTGGTGAGGAGCTGTGGGTAAAAATCATCGATCTTGATCTGCAACGGCGTCGCATCAGCTTGTCTATTAAACAAGCTGCAGAAGGTGGCGTAGTTGCCGCCGAGTACCAAGAAGCATTCGGGGAACATGCCTACGACGAATCAGGCAATTTCATAGGTGAATTTAACTATGAGGCTCCTGCGGAGGGCGAAGAATCAGAGGCAGAGCGAGCTTGGCGCGAGTACTACGAAGAGCATGGCGAGGAAGCTTATCGTCAAGCCGTAGCGGACTATGAAGAGTCCGAGCAAACCGAAGACAGTGCAGAAGAGCCAGATGGTGAGGAAGCAGTTTCTTCTACCGAGGAAGCGTAGGTAGCGGTGATCGTCATCGGTCTCACCGGTGGCATTGGTAGCGGCAAAAGCACTGTTTCAGATCACTTGGTTGACCGTGGGGCATTGCTGATCGATGCTGACCAAATCGTACGCGAGCTTCAAGCGCCCGGTGAGATAGTTCACGCCAAGATGGTCGGACATTTTGGTCCGGACATTCTTTGCGAGGATGAAACGCTTAATAGGCAAGCAGTGGCTGACATAGTATTTGCTGACAAAGAAGCTCTACGCCGACTTAATGAAATAGTTCATCCACCGGTGAATAGAGAGATCAGAAAACGAATTCGAGAGCAGGCAGATACTGAGAATTTGCTGGTCTTGGACATTCCTTTGCTTGTTGAGGGGATCCTTGCGGGCGGGCCTCCGAGGTACATAGTTAGTGGCATCCTTGTGGTCGACACGCCTACTGAGATTGCTGTTCGACGCTTGGTGGAGCACCGAGGCTTCAGCGAAGAAGATGCCCGTTCGCGGATCGCAGCCCAAGTACCTTCCGAAAAGCGTCTCGCGTTGGCGGATTTTGTTGTGGACAATTCTGTTCCTCTTGAAGAGTTGCGCAAACAGGTTGATGCTGCATTCGCGTGGGCTTCGGAGCTGCCGACCACCGAGCCAACCCCCGAACCTGAAGAGGGCTAGTGCTTCTTTGAAATCCTTTTAGCCGAGGGCGATGACGAGCAAAATGCCGACAAACACCAATGCACTCCCTAGATAATCGCGGGGAAATCGTTGCTCTTTTAGGTGGAATAACGAAATGAAAAAAGCAGCAACTATCTCTAGTTGTCCGAGGGTCCGAACTTTCGTCGCGCTAGTAATGGTCATCGCGGCGATCCAACCAGTTGTGCCGGCGAAGCTCAAAAATCCGACGGGGAAACACTTGCGCCGATGGGTCCAAATCTCCTTCAACTCATGTCTATTGTTTAAGTAGAGCACGGCTCCGTTTAACAGGCATTGAGTCGATATCAGAGCAAACAGAGTCACACTAGTCCTGTCCCATGTCGACCCAAATTCAAGGGAAGTCGATGCGCCTCTGATGGCGATAGCGGATAGAGCAAAAAAAAGGCCCGCTGCTACGCCAAACCAAGCTGCAGGTTCGCCCCAGTTCTTTAATGTGTTCGTAACGCCGGATTTAGCGGCGAGCAGAAATACTCCAATAGCTACCAAGGCAGCTCCTAGCCAGCCTACGGGTCGCAGGGGCTCCTCTAAAAAGATTGCTGAGCCCGTTGCAACGAGAATGACCTCAGCTTTGGAGTACACGGTGCCTATCGCAAAGTCGCGAGCGCGGAAAGCTTGAAGAAGTAATACAGTTCCTGCTATTTGGACTAAAGCTGCTGTGAAAATCCAAATTGCAAATCGGGCCGAAAGGCCCAGGTTCTGCGGGGCGATTAGAAGGTTTGCTCCGAGCAGGACAGCTGCTAATGGCCAAGCAAACAAGAATCGAACATAGGCCGCTCCTAGAGCGGAAAGATAGTTGCGCAACTCGTGCTGCTTAGCGGTCCTAACTACTTGTGCGGCTGTTGCGGCGAGTGTTATCGGTATCCATAAAAGCCCGTCGGAAAACATCTGCTTGTTCGCTGTTCTAGGAGCGGGCGATACCTCTGCTAATGAGAGGGAATGCCGTTGTCGCTAAGACCCTCTAGACGCTGTTGGAGGCGGCTCATTCCATGGAGCCATCGGTCAGGATCCGATGTTTTTCGCTCCATCCATGTCTGAGCGATCGGGTCGGTGAGTATGAGAAACCGCTCCTCTGCAATCGCATCCAGGACTTGCCCGGCCACTTCATCGGGCTCTTTTACGGGCCCACCGGCCTGTGAAGCCCATTCGCCCTCCGCTGCATCGCCCAGCATTGGGGTCCTGACGGCAAGAGGAGCCAAAAGCGAAACGCCTATACCTCGATGAGCGTATGTAAATGCTAGCCACTCGGCTAATCCAACGACTGCATGCTTGCTTACTGCATAAGGAAGATTGCCATGGGAAGATAGAACCCCTGCCATCGAAGCGGTGTGCAGCACGTACCCTTCGCCTCGCTCAAGCATGCCGGGTAGAACCGCCTGCAACGCATGCACGTGGGACATTAGGTTCACGTCCCATTGGCGTTGCCACTCGCTAAGCGGACTGTTGAAAAGGTCAGAGCCCGAACCGATTCCCGCATTATTGAATAAGATCTCTATTGGCCCAAGTTCAGCTTCAATTCTTTCGGTCATTTTGAGGATAGAACTCGGATCCGCAAGGTCGCACGTTATCGCTAATCCACCGATCGATTCCGCCACATCGTCTGCACCTCTGCGATTCACATCGACAACAGCCACCTTTGCGCCAGCGTTAGCAAAAGCCCTAGCGCACGCAGCTCCAATTCCGCTTGCAGCCCCAGTAATAACCGAGACTCTGCCCTTTATCTCCATGAAGAGATCTTTACACGTTTAAAGGAGTGCCGCAGTGCGGGCAAATGGGAACACTGTCCCTATGGTCATATTGGGATTCTTTGACCAGTAAAAAACAGCCTTCGCAGAGAATTTCGTCCTCTTGTTTGCCAGGGATGCGATCTCCTTCGGCGGTCGTGATGACACCCTCTTCTTCCTCTTCGTCGTCTTCGTCGTCTTCATCGGAAGAAGAGAGTCGCTCCTTCAGGATCGTGTCCAGATCTGCCTCAACCTCGTCATCCTCGTCTTCGTCGTCTTCGTCCTCAGTTGAGGGACGCGCCCCTGACGGCACCTCTTTATTATCGTCGTCTTCGTCCTCCGCGAGATCATCCGACTCGAGGTCGATTTCGATCTCTTCACCCATGTCCTCATCTAAAAGGTCGGGGTCCATTTCTTCTATTTCTTCATCTGTAGATTCGTCGCTCATGTTTGCCTCGAATTGTCGACGTCTAAATTAGCGTTTGTTACTCAGCGCGGAGGATACAGATAGATCGGCCGATGAGGGTGAATGAAACGAGAAATCCTTAAGAAGTTACATATTTCTGAAACTTCCCGTACTGGACTCAAGGCCGATAAGTAAGTTCCTAAGCTAGTAATTGTGAGTTCAGCTAACCGCCCTTCACCGACTTCTGCGCACCCTTTTCGGGTGGTTTCAGACTTTGAACCGGCAGGGGATCAGCCAGCGGCCATTGCAAGCCTTGCGGAGGGCGTTGAGCTAGGCAAGCGATTTCAGACACTGCTGGGGATAACCGGCTCTGGTAAAAGCGCCACGATCGCTTGGACCATAGAAAAAGTGCAGCGGCCAACGCTCGTTCTTGCTCCCAACAAGTCATTGGCGGCACAACTCGCAAATGAGTTTCGGGAATTTTTCCCCGACAATCGGGTCGAATATTTCGTTTCTTATTACGACTACTACCAGCCAGAGGCATACATGCCGGCGTCGGACACATTTATTGAAAAAGATTCATCCATCAATGATGAAATTGACCGACTTCGTCACTCGGCGACAGCGGCACTCCTCACGCGGCGAGACGTAATCGTAGTTGCTTCAGTTTCGGCTATTTATGGGCTTGGTCCCCCAGATGCTTACTTGAAGCACATGCTCTATCTGCGTGTGGGTGAAAGTCATAATCAACGAGAAGTGCTTGGTCGGCTCATCGACATGCAATACGAACGCAATGACATGAACTTGGTGCGTGGCAAGTTTCGCGTTAGGGGAGATACGCTCGAAATTCATCCTGCCTATGAAGAGTTTGTCGTGAGGATCGAACTATTTGGAGATGACGTAGAGCGAATAACTAAGGTCGACCCGCTTACAGGAGAGAGATTGGCAGACCTCGAGGAAGTTACCGTCTTTCCTGCAAGTCACTACGTCACCGACGGCGAAACAATTCATAGAGCTCTCAACGACATTCAGGATGAATTACGCGAACGATTGTCATTTTTTGAAGCGGAAAATAAGCTGCTGGAAGCGCAGCGTCTGAGGATGAGAACCGAATACGACCTCGAGATGTTGCAAGAAGTTGGTTATTGCTCAGGCGTAGAGAATTATTCGATGCACCTTGACGGAAGAACCTTCGATGAGCCTCCTTTTAGTCTTTTGGACTTCTTTCCTGAGGATTACCTTCTCGTCGTCGATGAAAGCCACGTCGCTGTGCCACAACTCCACGGGCAATACGCTGGAGATCGATCGCGTAAAGACACCTTGGTAGAACATGGTTTCCGTCTGCCATCAGCGAGAGACAACCGGCCACTTCGGTTTGATGAAGTCATGGAACGCCTCAATCAAGTCGTTTTCCTATCGGCGACACCGAGCAAATATGAGCTCGAAGTCAGCGAACAAGTCGTTGAGCAGATCATTCGACCGACTGGGTTGGTGGACCCCGAGGTATTGGTAAAACCGACTAACGGTCAAATCGACGACCTGATAGCGCAGATAGAGGCAACGGTGGGACGGGGGGACCGGGTACTAGTCACGACTCTTACTAAAAAGATGTCTGAAGATTTGACCGATTACTTACTAGAACTCGGTGTGAGAGTCCGTTATCTACACAGCGAAGTTGACACAATCGAACGAATCGAAATTTTAAGAGATCTTCGATTGGGTGAATTCGACGTTCTCGTTGGAATCAATTTGCTTCGAGAGGGACTGGACTTACCTGAGGTCTCGCTTGTCGCTATTTTGGATGCCGATAAAGAGGGCTTCCTGAGAAGCCAAACTTCGCTCATACAGACCATCGGGAGAGCCGCTCGTAACGTGGATGGTCAGGTCATTATGTACGCTGACAATGTTACTGACTCCATGCGATACGCCATAAATGAAACGAACAGGCGGCGCAGTCTCCAACAGGCATATAACCATGAGCACGGAATCGACCCACAAACAATTCGTAAAGCGGTTACTGACATTCTTTTGGTGTTGCGGGGGCAACAAGAGGGAGCTCCAGTACCGGAGAAATTAAGTTCCAAGCGGTCAGCGACCGAAGATCAAGCTCGCAGGGATTTAGCCGAGCTGCCGGAGGATGACCTTCATCGCCTAATTCACTCTCTTGAACTGGAGATGGAAGAGGCAGCTGAAGATTTAAGATTTGAATACGCGGCCCGGCTCCGTGATGAGATAAAGGAATTGCGTCGAGATCTGCGAGATGCAAATAGATAATCACCGGGTCTTGTCGCTGTTGTCGTTTTCTTTCAGCGGCAAAGCCGGCGGCCTGGGGCGCGTAAGATAAGTTGCGTTAAGGGGAAATGGGGAAACGTGCCTAATGAAGTTAGAGGTGTAGTTGCTCGCGCTAAAGGTGAGCCCGTGTCGGTGGAGACTATTTACATACCAGACCCGGGCCCGGGCGAAGTTGTCGTAGATGTCGAAGCATGCGGCGTTTGCCACACGGACCTGCACTATCGCGAAGGAGCGATAAATAACGAGTTCCCGTTCCTCCTTGGCCACGAAGCGGCCGGACGAGTTAGTCAAATAGGTGCTGGTGTTTGTAACGTCGAAGAAGGCGACTTTGTGGTTCTCAATTGGCGCGCCGTATGTGGCAACTGCCGAAGCTGTCTCCGTGGACGCCCGCAGTACTGTTTCGCGACTCATAACGCGACACAACAAATGACGAGCGCGGGGGAAGCTCTAACACCGGCCCTTGGGATTGGCGCCTTCGCTGAGAAAACGTTGATCGCTGCTGGTCAAGCGACAAAGGTCAATGAAAATGCCGACCCCGAGGTAGCGGGCTTGATTGGCTGCGGAGTTATGGCCGGTCTAGGTGCAGCGTTAAATACAGGCAACGTCACAAGAGGAGACAGTGTCGCAGTCTGGGGGTGCGGTGGAGTGGGCGATGCTGCGATTGAAGGATCGCGATTGGCCGGGGCCCACACCATTATTGGAATCGATTTGGATGACCAGAAGCTTGCTTGGGCAAAAGAATTTGGTGCTACCCACACCATTAACTCGCGT
>DKNM01000075.1:1237-25744 GCA_002470695.1 Candidatus Neomicrothrix sp. UBA7388 | reverse complement strand
GGTGTTGACGTGGCAATTGAAGCAGTCGGCCATCCGGAAGCTTACAAGCAAGCCTTTTTTGCTCGTGATTTAGCTGGGACGCTAGTGCTTGTCGGTGTGCCCAACCCTGAGGTGCGGATCGATTTACCTATGATCGAAGTTTTTGGACGAGGGGGCTCGCTGAAAAGCTCCTGGTATGGAGATTGCTTGCCGTCTCGGGATTTTCCGATGCTAATTGACTTGTACTTGCAAGGACGTTTGGACCTTGAACGATTTGTCTCAGAAAAAATAGGTATTGAGGGTGTGGAAGAAGCCTTCAACAGGATGGAGCGCGGTGAAGTGCTGAGATCCGTAGTAATGATCTAGCAATTTGGTTGATAGTTCCCGTATCAACCCAAGTGGCGGGATAGGCTCCCGAAACAATGGGAGATCAACTAATCGTTCGTGGCGCCCGCGAAAACAATCTGCGCAACGTCGAAGTTGAGCTGCCAAGAGACCAGCTCATCGTTTTCACCGGACTGTCTGGAAGCGGCAAGTCATCACTAGCGTTCGACACGATTTATGCAGAAGGGCAGCGCAGGTATGTTGAATCGCTGTCGGCTTATGCTCGACAATTTCTTGGTCAAATGGATAAACCTGACGTGGACTTCCTGGAGGGTTTGTCGCCGGCTATCTCCATAGATCAGAAAAGCGCGAGTCGAAACCCACGTTCCACCGTTGGCACCATTACGGAAATCTACGATTACCTGAGACTCCTCTACGCCCGCGTCGGTGTTCAACACGATCCGGAAACTGGAGAGGTAGTTCAACGTCAAACGCCGCAACAGATCGTCGATCGGATCCTCGGACTTGAGGAAGATGAGCGCTTTCAAGTTCTAGCGCCCGTAGTGCGAGGTCGAAAAGGGGAGTATCACAGTCTGCTAGGTGATTTAGCGTCGCAGGGCTACGTGCGGGCCCGCGTTGATGGCGAAATGGTTGATTTAAGCGAGGCTGAGATTCTTCCCGAAGAACGACTTGACCGATATGTAAATCACGATATTGAGGTAGTCGTAGACCGGCTGGTATTACGTCCCGGTATTGAACAGCGATTGACGGAGTCAGTAGAGGCGGCTTTAGCCCTTGCCGAAGGGCATGTTTGGGTGGAAATAGTTTCGAAGGGCAAAGAATCGGAGCTACTGACATATAGCCAGCACCTATTTTCTCCTCAGACTGGCCGTTCTTTTGAGGAGTTGGCTCCGCGAAATTTCTCTTTTAATTCTCCATATGGGGCCTGCGGCACTTGCGACGGATTAGGCACTCGGTTCGAAGTAGATCCTGAGTTAATTGTCCCGAACGCTGATCTTTCAATCGAAGAGGGGGCTATTGCCCCCTTCGCTACAGGTGCAAGCAGATGGTACGGCCGGCTTTTGAAGGCCACTGGAGACGAATTCGATATCCCGATCGATAAGCCGTGGTCCAAGTTGACGGCCAAACAGAAGAAACTTTTACTTTATGGCAGTGCGCAAAATCGGACATTTACCGTTCGTTATCGCAATCGCTACGGGCGAAGCAGGAGTTACACAACGCATTGGGAGGGCGTAATCCCGACTTTGCAGCGACGCCATTCAGACACTGATAGCGACCATTCGAGGGATCGAATCGAGGGGTACATGCGTGAGGTTCCCTGTGGGACATGTGCGGGCGCCCGGTTGAATGAGGTCTCATTGGCGGTGCGAGTAGCTGGTCGAAACATCGATGAACTTTGCGCTGCCTCAATCGGGGAAGCTGCAAAGATCATCGATGGTCTTTCGCTCAATGAACGAGAGTCGATTATTGCTGCGCCAATCATTAAAGAGATTGATGCGCGACTGAACTTTCTTTTAGACGTAGGTCTTGACTATCTGACTCTGAATCGCTCGGCAGCGACGCTGGCTGGGGGAGAGGCCCAGAGGATTAGGCTTGCAAGCCAAATCGGAAGTGGCTTGGAGGGAGTGCTGTATGTGCTTGACGAACCCTCAATTGGCTTGCATCAAAGAGATAATCGGCGGCTGATTGAGACTTTGCAAAACCTGCGAGACTTGGGCAATACGGTTCTGGTGGTCGAACACGATCAAGAAACAATAGTGGAGGCCGACTGGGTAGTTGATATTGGCCCTGGAGCAGGAGAACACGGCGGAGAGATCATCTACAGCGGACCAGCCGAAGGTTTGGCTGGTATTCCGGGTTCCATTACAGGTGATTACCTGGAGGGCCTGAGGAGCATCGATGTTCCCGAGGAACGACGAACGCCGCTCGCGCAGTCCCTCGTGATTCGAGGCGCCAGAGAAAACAACTTAAGGTCGATCGATGTAGAAATCCCCTTGGGTTGTTTTGTGGCGGTTACCGGAGTTTCCGGGTCCGGAAAGAGCACCCTAGTCAACGAAATTTTGCGCAAGGCTCTGATGCAGCGCATTTATAAATCTAAGGATGTCCCAGGTCTGCACACTTCTGTTGATGGTTGGGAGAACTTAGACAAAGTTATCGATATCGATCAATCTCCAATCGGGCGCACGCCAAGGTCTAACCCGGCCACCTATACAGGTGCTTTCGACAATATTCGCAAGCTTTTCGCGGCCACGAATGAGTCGAAAGTGCGCGGCTATATGCCTGGCCGGTTCAGTTTCAACGTTAAAGGAGGTCGCTGTGAAGCGTGCTCTGGTGATGGCACTATAAAGATAGAGATGCACTTCTTGCCTGATGTGTATGTTCCCTGTGAAATATGCAAAGGTGCTCGTTATAACCGAGAAACACTGGAAGTGCGGTTTAAAGGCATGACCATTGCAGATGTTCTAGCAATGCCTTGCGAAGAGGCCCTTGAGTTCTTTTCGGCGCAGCCACCAATCGCGCGCCATATGCAGACACTGGTCGACGTCGGGCTTGGGTATATCAGGTTGGGTCAACCAGCTACGACTCTCTCTGGAGGCGAGGCTCAAAGGGTGAAACTTGCCAGTGAATTAGCTAAGAGACCCACCGGTCACACCATCTACATCCTTGACGAGCCGACTACGGGTTTGCACTTTGAAGATATTCGCCGTTTGCTGGGAGTCCTTAACAGGCTTGTCGATCAGGGAAATACTGTCGTGGTTATCGAGCACAATTTGGATGTCATTAAAACTGCTGACTGGATAGTCGATATGGGACCCGAAGGGGGTGATGGCGGAGGGCTTGTGGTAGCAAGTGGGCCACCAGAAAAGGTGATCGAAGTAGCGGGGAGTCACACTGGTCGATTTCTGGCTTCGTCACTTGGGAACTAAAGGATTCAATTAGCCAATAATATTCAGATATGCCTTTGCGACCCGAAGCGGGCTCGGTGCCTGATGAGCCCGGTAGTTATCAATTCAAGGACAAGTCTGGTCGCATCACCTATGTGGGCAAGGCAAAGAGCCTTCGCAATAGGCTCAATAGTTACTTTCAGGATGCTAAAAACCTCCATCCCCGCACGGTGCAAATGCTCAACGCGTCTGCGTCTGTTGAATGGATCGAAGTTGCTACTGAGGTAGACGCGCTGATGCTCGAATACAGCCTAATCCAGCGCCACCAGCCCCGTTTTAATGTGCGGCTACGAGACGACAAGTCCTACCCGTTTCTCGCCATAACATCGAAAGATACATGGCCAAGAGCCACTGTTATGCGGGGGCAACGCAAACGCGGTAATCGTTACTTCGGGCCTTTTGGTCACGCTCACGCCATAAGGGAAACCCTTGATTTACTGCTTCGAACTTTCCCAATCCGAACTTGCAGTGACAACAAGATGTTGGAACACCAAAGGCTTGGCCGCCCCTGCTTGTTGTTTCATATAGAACAATGTGCCGGTCCATGTGTTGGGAAGGTCTCAAAAGAGAGTTACGAAGCGCTGGTCCGCGAGCTCATCAGATTTCTTGAGGGCGACACAAGCGCGGTCGTAGCTGATCTCAAAAAAAGAATGAAGGACGCGAGCTCCACTTTGGAGTTTGAGTTAGCCGCCCGCCTCCGAGATCGCTTAGGAAGCGTAGAAAAAGCGATCGAAAAACGGCAGATAGCAGGAGCTACCAACGAAGACTTCGATGTAATCGGCGTCCATGATGACGAACTTGAGGCATCGATCCAAATCTTCTATGTGCGAAAAGGTCGGGTAATGGGTCAACGGGGCTCAATTGTTGACAAAGTGGAAGATATAACGCAACCAGATCTCATGGCGCGAATCATTGAAGACCTATACCACTCTGACAACCCGATTGGTATGCCCAAGAATGTCTATGTACCGGCTCTTCCAGATAACCAAACTCTCTATGAGCAGTGGCTTAGCAAGCAACGAGGCTCTCGTGTGGAAATTCGCGTTCCTCAAAGAGGCGACAAGCGCGGATTGCATGAAACCGCCACAAAGAATGCCAGGGAGTCCTTTGGTAGGCACCGCCTAAAACGCGGCACTGACCACAACAGTAGAGCGCGCGCCCTAGAGGAATTAAAAAAGCATCTGGAGCTGCCCGAAGCGCCTCTTCGGATCGAGTGCTACGACATGAGTCATTTGCAAGGCACTGACTATGTTGGTTCGATGGTTGTTCTGGAAGACGCCTTACCGAGAAAGAGCGAATACCGAAGGTTTAAAATTCGCGGAGTGGGGGGCAACGATGACTATGCAGCGATGGAGGAAGTCTTATCTCGGAGGTTCGAGAATTACCTTGCTGAGAGAGATGCTCCACGCAGCACCGATTCCAAGTTCTCGTACCCGCCACAATTGCTGGTGGTAGATGGAGGTAAAGGGCAGTTGGGGGTTGCTATGGGAGTCCTCAAATCTTTGGGTTTAGAAGAAGAGATCCCTGCGGTGGCCCTCGCCAAACGGTTCGAAGAGGTCTTTATGGCTGGCCGTTCGGACCCGATTGAATTGCCGCGTGGCTCAGAAGCGCTCTACTTGCTGCAGCGCATTCGGGATGAGAGTCACCGGTTCGCGGTCTCCTATCATCGCGTTTTGCGTAATAAGCGCATGACTCGCAGCGTGCTTGACGGTATTTCAGGACTCGGGGAAGTGAGGAAGAAGCGTTTAATAAAAGAGTTTGGCGGAGTGCGCCGTGTGCAGAAAGCTTCTCTCGATGAGCTACAAGGGTTGTCGTGGCTTCCTGACGCAGTGGCAGTGGCTGTTCATGAAAAGACCCAAGGAATTAAGTGACTGAAGAGCTTTGGGAGGTAAATGCTTCTTGGTGGCAAGAAGGGTTCACCAAGGGCGCTGACCCTGAGTACGAAGAGCAGATTCTGCCCCTTCTAGAAGGGCTTTTGGAGGGTTTTCCCAGGGTTCTAGACATTGGATGCGGTGAAGGTCAGACAACGCGAGCGGCGAGTGTTGGGAGCCAGTTGAGTGTGGGCGTTGACGCATCTTGGGCCCAAGTCTCTGTTGCGGGCGAGCGAGCTTTGAGCGAAAAATATGTACGGGGTTCCGCTTCGGACCTTCCTTTTAGGGCCTCCTCGTTTGATGCCGTCCTAGCGTGTTTAGTCTTCGAACACGTCACCGATATGTCGGTGGCCGTCGCAGAGGTATCGCGAATTCTCGTGCCAGGGGGCCGTTTTGTTCTCATGCTGAACCACCCCTTATTGCAGACACCTGGTAGTGGTTGGGTGGAGGATCATATGAGTGATCCAACGGACCAATATTGGCGCGTGGGCGATTACTTAACCGTTCAGGAGACAGTCGAAGAGGTCGAACTCGGGGTTCATATCCCCTTTGTGCATCGGCCATTGAGTTCGTACGTCAATGAGTTAAGCGAAAACGAACTTTCCGTAACCCGGATGCTCGAGCCAGCGCCGCCACCGGGATTCTTAACTCAGAGTCCCGCCTATTCATCGGCGGCACATATCCCGCGACTTTTAGTTTTGGTTTGCGAGAAGCGGTGAACGTAAGGCAATAGCGGCATAACATCTGTAGATGGCCGAAAGTGTCGACTTTGTTGTAGTAGCGGGACTATCGGGTGCTGGGAGGTCGACTGTAGCTAATACCTTGGAAGACCTTGGTTGGTTTGTTATCGACAACTTGCCGTCAAGCTTGTTGTCCGCGGCTGCAGATCTGCTTTCTCGCCCCGGCTCGGTAGCAGATCGTTTGGCGCTTGTAGCTGGTTCCCATGAATCGCACGAAGACTTACTTCGTTTCTTGGAAGAGCTGAGGGGATCTTCGGCGCGAGTCAAAGTGATTTTTGTTGATGCAGCGACAGATGTGCTTCTGAGGAGGTATGACCAAACCCGTCGTCGTCATCCGTTGAGTGTCGAAAGCGAGTCCGTTGCAGATGCTATTGAACGTGAACGGAGGCTGCTGGAGCCGATTAGGCAGGAAGCGGACCTAGTCATAGACACGGGAGGTCTCATTGTTCATGAACTGAAATCCCGAGTAGTTGAAGTGTTCGGTGGCGCTAGTCGTGAACATTTCATGCAAACGACCGTTATGTCATTTGGGTACAAATATGGAGTCCCAACCGAAGCGGATTTAGTGATCGACTGCCGGTTTCTCCCCAATCCGCACTGGGTTCAGGACTTGCGTCCGAAAACCGGTCTGGAGCAAGGCGTTCGAAATTATGTGCTCAGCGAGTCGGCCACTTCTGAGTTCTTGAAACGTCTTTGTCCGCTGCTCGAATTTCTTGTTCCATCCTATGTGGACGAAGGTAAAGCCTATTTGACTATTGCCTTTGGGTGTACTGGGGGCCGTCACAGAAGCGTTGTAATAGCGGAGGAAATTAGCCGCATTCTCGATGAAAGTGGCCACTTGCTGCGAACTCGACACAGAGACCTCGAGAGAAAAGAATAATAGAAGTAGCCCATCAATTCGCCCCTGCCCTGAGGCCATGGGGTAGACATTCAGATGCATCTCTATTGCCTTTTAGAAAGTGAAGCATCCTGTGACTGTGCGTGTTGGTATTAACGGCTTTGGCCGTATTGGTAGAAACTTTTTTCGAGCCGTTCAGAAGCAAGCTGCCGATGTTGAAATCGTGGCCGTTAACGACCTTGGTGATCAAACAACGATGGCGCATCTTCTGAAGTATGACTCGGTGCTTGGCAACCTTCCGAATGACATTTCTGCGGTCGATGGCGGAATATCCATCGATGGTCACTTGCTTCAAGTTCTGTCGGAACGGAATCCTGGAGATTTGCCTTGGGGTGAACTCGGAGTTGACGTGGTTATTGAATCGACGGGAATTTTCACTGACAGAGATAAGGCAGCTATGCACTTAGATGCCGGGGCGCCTTTAGTCATTGTCTCGGCCCCTGCCAACGGCGCTGATTCCACGATTGTTGTCGGTGTTAACGATGGTGAGTTTGATTCGTCATCTCACAAAGTGATTTCTAATGCGAGTTGCACGACGAATTGTTTCGTCCCCATGGTCCAAGTGCTTGATCAGGCATTCGGGGTTGAGAAAGGGCTTATGACAACAGTTCACGCGTATACAGGTGATCAGTCGCTTGTGGACGGCCCTCACAGTGATTTAAGGCGAGCGCGCGCTTCCGCCGTAAATATCATTCCCACGTCCACGGGAGCGGCCAGAGCAACGGGGCTGGTCTTGCAGTCAATGAACGGGAAACTTGACGGCACCTCGCTGCGAGTTCCGATTCCTGACGGTTCCATCACCGACTTCACTGCAGTTCTAGATTCGGCTCCATCTGTGGATGAGATCAACGAGGCATTTAAGGTGGCGGCGTCAACGGCACCGCTAGCTGGCATATTGTCTTACAGCGAAGATCCGCTGGTCTCGGCGGACATAGTCGGAGACCCTTCCAGTTGCGTATTCGATGCTGGTCTCACTATGACGATGGACAACCTTGTGAAGGTGAGTGGCTGGTATGACAACGAGTGGGGCTATTCGAATCGCTTAGTTGACTTAGTTGCAATTACATGCGGTTGAGACAGAGGTGAACATTTCAACAGTGCCTTCGCTTGAAGATTTGGAAGCTCGTTTGGGCGGTTTATCGGGCAAGCGAATCTTGGTTCGTTGCGATTTCAATGTTCCAGTTAGAGATGGTGAAATTGTCGATGACATGCGAATCCGGAGCGCAGTGCCTACAGTATCCTGGCTCTTGGAGAGAGACGCCTCTGTAGTCATTTGCACGCATTTCGGGCGTCCTGATGGCACATTTGATCCTCGGTACTCAATCGAAGTACTTAGACCTCGCGTAGAGGAGCTAATGCCGGGAGTGGAGATGCTTGAAAACCTCCGATTCGATTCCGGAGAGGTTGATAATTCAGAAAAGTTTTCATCGTTTTTGACCTTAGGTGCAGGCGGCTCACCATTTGATGGTTACGTCAATGATGCCTTCGGTGTGTCCCATCGCGCTCACGCGTCCATTGTCGGACCGCCGTCACTGCTACCGTCGGCGTCGGGCCGGCTTTTGGAAAAAGAAGTAGGTGTGCTGGGAAGCATGAGAGCACAGCCCCAGAGGCCCTTTCTTGCAGTCTTAGGAGGCGCAAAGATCAGCGACAAGCTGGGCGTTATCGAGAGTCTTCTCGACGTAGTAGACAACCTGGCGATAGGCGGTGGGATGTGCTTCACCTTTTTGAAAGCCTTAGGTCATAACATTGGCGACTCTCTATGTGAAGAAGAGCAGGTGGCGGCTTGCGAAAGGCTGCTTTCTTCAGGTGCGAGTATTCTTCTACCAAGCGATATCACTGCCCTGAGCGGGGATGGCGAAGTTCGACAAATGGGGCGGTCGCTGCCCGAAGGGTGGAGGGGGTTAGACATTGGCCCTGGGAGTGCTGCTGAGTTCGGGGACCTAATTCACGATGCTAGGACTGTCTTTTGGAATGGACCGATGGGGCTATTTGAAGATGCTCGGTTTGCCGCTGGAACGCGGGCGGTGGCGCAATCGTTAGCTGACTCAAAGGCGTATACGGTCGTCGGAGGGGGAGATAGTGCTGCAGCTGTCTCAGAGTTTGGCCTGACGCCCTATATGGATCATGTAAGCACCGGAGGAGGAGCGAGCTTGGAGCTGCTTGAACTTGGTTCGCTTCCCGGTTTGGATGCGCTTCGCAAAGGAGGACAGTAAATGGGAAGAATCCCTCTCATCTCAGGCAATTGGAAGATGAACCTGAACCACTTCGAGGCTATTCAGCTTCTCCAAAAGTTAAGTTACGAGCTTAGGAGTCACAATTTCGACTCGGTGGAGGTCTCGGTGCATCCGCCGTTCACAAATATTCGATCGATCCAAACTGTTATCGATGCAGACCGGATGCTTTTCAAGCTCGGCGCTCAGAATTGCCACTTCGAACCCTCTGGTGCCTTTACGGGCGAGGTTTCGCCAGCGATGCTTAAGAAACTTGACGTCGATTTTGTGATTGTAGGGCACAGCGAGCGTCGAGGATTATTCGGCGAGGCCAATGAAATGGTTGCGGCAAAGGCTTCGGCGGTGTTTTCCCACGGAATGGTTCCAATCGTGTGTGTTGGGGAAAGCCTCGAGGAGAGGGAAAACGGACAAGCGGAAGTCGTGGTTGAAGCCCAAATTCGAGAAAGTCTTGCTGGTCTCAAACGAGATGAGATGAGCAACGTGGTAGTCGCTTACGAGCCTATTTGGGCGATCGGAACTGGCGCGACTGCGTCCCCGTCGGATGCCCAAGAAATGTGTTCGCACATTCGTTCCACGCTTGCTTCCATGCACGCTCCAGCCGCAGAGAAAGTTCGCATTCAGTACGGAGGTTCGGTCAATGCTTCCAACGTTAACGAGCTGATGTCGATGCCCGACGTGGATGGGGCCTTAGTTGGAGGGGCGTCTCTGGAAGCTGCTTCTTTCGCGAGAATTGTCGGCTATGAGGATGCGTAAACTAGCGTATGTCTTCTGATCAAAAGCAGTCGGTGCCTCCTCATCTGCCCGAGGGTTTAGTGGCGGTAGTGAAAAAAGATTGCCCCACCTGTGTGGATGTTCAAAGTGTGTTGCAGGAATTGTCAGAGCAAGGCTCTGGCATAACGGTTTATTGCCAGGATGACCCGAATTTTCCAGAGGGCATCCCCAATGCTATCTATGACGAATCCCTGGAATTCTCATGGCACAACAACGTTGAGACGGTTCCGACGTTGATCTACGTGCAAGGTGGGAAGGAAATGGCGAGAACCGTTGGTTGGAGTAGAGCCGATTGGGAAGCCTTGAGTGGCGTCCCGGGGCTCGGTAAAGATCTGCCTGATATGCGGCCTGGGTGTGGTTCCATGTCCGTTGACCCGGGCTTGACTGATGCGCTTGCCCTGCAGTTCGGAGGAACGTCCTTGCAGAGCCGCCGTGTCGAGATAGCGACTCTCGAAGATGAATTTGAAGCGATGTTTGATCGAGGGTGGTCGGACGGTTTGCCAGTTATCCCGCCGACGGAGGAACGAGTTGCGAAGATGCTTGCAGGTACCACGCGAGCAGGGGATGAAGTTGTCGCCATTGTGCCGCCGTCTTTGGTCGAATGTACGGTTGAGAAGGTAGCGATCAATGCGGTTATGGCCGGCTGTAAGCCTGAGTATCTCCCCGTTGTGCTTGCTGCAACCGAGGCGGCTTGCACCGATCAGTTCAATATTCATGGACTGCTTTGCACGCTGTGGTTTTCTGGTCCCGTAGTCATTGTTAATGGTCCGATCCGGCACCGCATAGGAATGAATTCTGACAAAAACGCGCTAGGTCAAGGGAATAGGGCAAATTCAACTATCGGAAGAGCTCTTCAGTTGATCGTGCGCAACGTCGGCGGTGGGCGGCCGGGTATAGGTGGGATAGATCGATCGGCTTTAGGGGCTCCATCCAAAGTCGGTTGGTGTTTTCCAGAAGATGAGGAAGGCTTGCCAGAAGGATGGGAGCCACTTTCGGTTTCAAGGGGCTTCGAGCGAGACGTTGATACGGTTACTCTTTTTGCCGGACACGGACCCATCGGATGTATCGACCAAATTTCTAGAACCCCTGACTCGCTCGTGCGCACAATGGCGCAGCAGTTGCAGGCTGTGGGGAATCGTAAGCTTCCCGCTGAGGCCATGATTGTCATGACGCCGGAACACATGAATGTCTTTGCGTCGGCAGGGTGGGATAAGAAGAAATTTTATGAGGAGTTGGAGCCACTGTTGCAGATGGATATGGCTCAGTCAGTGAGAGGTGCCGGGGGAATAGAGGAAGGCCTTCCGGCTCTCTCTGGCGAAGAAACAGTGTTTGGGAGTACCGCTGGTAATGAAATAAGAAAGCTTCCTGAATGGTCGCCCATGGTTGTGCGTGCCGGGGGAGGGGCAGGAGGTTTCTCGGCGATCTTAGAAGGGTGGGTACCGGGCGCTAAGGGCAGTACCCCTATTACGGTTCCTATTGAAGCGTGAAGCTCAATGCTGTTTTCATTGCCCGGAGTCTGAGGAGTAGTCCGATGAGGCTGCTACCATCGTCCCCGTGTTGACTTGGATAGTTGGTGCTTTGCACCTAGTTTCAGCCTTTTCGCTGGTGGGGCTTGTTTTGCTCCATAGTGGTAAAGGTGGCGGCGTTTCGGACATGTTTGGTGGAAGCGTGGGCGCTACTGCCGCCGGATCAACGGTGGCCGAGCAAAATCTCAGTCGCATCACCGTAGTGGTGGCTGTCACTTTCGGGTTTACCACCTTGATTCTGGGCCTCTTGCTGGCGTAGGAGTCGCGTAAATCGCCTCCTAGTGCTGTGCGTTGGCAAGCAAGCGGAGGTTGGTAGAATAGGCCTGCCGGGAATACCGGATAAGCGTCGGAGTGGCGGAATTGGCAGACGCGCTAGACTAAGGATCTAGTGCCCGTTAAGGGTGTGGGGGTTCAAGTCCCCCCTCCGACACCAGCATTTATGCCAAAATTGGGCGCCTGAGTATGACGGGCCGCCAATCTCGAGTTGTCGTGTAAATAGAAATGAGAACCATTATCATCACCGTATGGCTGATGATCGTGTTCCGGTAACGGTGTTGACGGGCTTCCTAGGTGCCGGCAAGACCACCTTGTTGAACCATATTTTGACGGAGCAACATGGGAAGCGGATAGCGGTGATAGAGAATGAATTTGGCGAAGTCGGCATTGACGACGCAATAGTTCTCGACGCAGAAGAAGAAATTTTCGAAATGAACAACGGTTGCATTTGCTGCACGGTGCGCGGCGACCTAATTCGGATTCTTGGTAATTTAATGCGTCGAAAAGACCGATTCGATCAGATTCTGATTGAAACAACAGGGCTTGCAGACCCCGCACCGGTAGCTCAAACGTTCTTCGTTGATGACGAAATGGCTGCTCAGCTACGCCTCGATGCGATTGTCACGGTTGTCGACGCTAAATTCCTGCTTCCCCACTTAGACGAAGAGAAACCTCCTGGTGTGGAAAATGAAGCGGTAGAACAGTTGGCCTTCGCTGACAGGATTGTGCTTAACAAGATTGACCTTGTTGATGACAGCGAACTCGATGCAGTGGAGTCGCGCATTCGAGAAGTAAATCCGCTTGCCCCGATCGTCAGGACTCAACAAGGAAAAATAGAGCTTGACGCGATTCTTGAAGTCGGTGCATTCTCGCTTGACCGCGTTTTAGAGGATGACCCGGAGTTTTTGGACCCGGACGCCGAACACCAGCATGACTTGACGGTTACATCAGTAGGTATAGAGCTCGATGGCGACCTTGACTTGGACAGGCTAAACGATTGGTTGAGTGATCTATTACGAACGAAAGGCACCGACATATTCCGTTCGAAAGGAATCCTGTCAATTGCAGGGTGGGAAGAGCGCTACGTATTTCAAGGCGTTCATATGCTCCTTGATGGTCAGCCGAATGGGGTCTGGGGAGCTGGTGAACGACGCAACCGCCTTGTCTTCATTGGTCGAAACCTGGACAGAGCCTCGCTAGAGGCGGGCTTCAAGTCCTGCGTCGTATGAAATTAGATGCGGCGACTCTGAAGTGGCGAGTTGTTCTAGAGGATTACGTTTCGGTACTCGAAGTGGCCCCTAACTTGGGACAGGCAGTTGCCGGTTCGTTGGCGGGCGACGTTGTACTTGTAAGCACTTCTGATGGCTCAAGCGAAGTCCTTCAGCCACACGAGATGGGAGCGTTGAGCGCAGCTTGGTCAAGCGATGGGCGTCGTCTTGCAGTGGGAGGCCAAGATGGAGTCGTCCGTGTGTACGACGAAGAAGGTTCTCCTGTACAAGCAATTCAGGTCTCAGGCTGGGCGACTGCGCTCGCCTGGGCGCCTGAGGAAACGATGCTCGCTATCGGAGCCGGGCGCAGCCTTAAGGTTGTCGATGAAAACGGTGTAGAGCTTCACGATTTCAATGAGCAAATGTCGACGGTTACCGATGTTGCGTGGTCGCCGGATGGTACTCGTGTTGGTGCCGCTGCCTACGCTGGTATTAGCTGGCATGACGTAGCGGGGCCTCGAAGTGGTCGCAGTCGACGCTTCAACTGGAAGGGTTCATTGTTGGCTCTCGCTGTGTCGCCCGACGGCAAGTGGGCTTGCGCAGGCGCGCAAGACTCAACTGTTCATTTGTGGAAGCTTTGGAGCGGCCGTGAGCTTTCGATGGGAGGGTATCCCTCCAAAATTGAACGCCTAGCGTTTCGTCCCGATGGCCGTTGGCTTGCAGTGGCCTGTCTTGGTGACCTGACGGTTTGGGATTTTGGGAAGAGAGGACCCGCAGGTACAACTCCGGCAGCGTCGTCCGGTCATCAAAAACATATTGAAGATCTTGCGTGGGCTCCGTCTGGTAAATGGTTGGCGACAGGTGGAGCTGATGGACGCACTATCGTTTGGCCTACTCCTAATAAGGCGGGTGAGGACTTAAGGTCGGTAAGCGTCTTTGACTCTGAGGTGCCAACAAGCAGACTTCGCTGGGTCAGTGATGAGAATCTCCTCATTGCTAGGGCCGATGGCGAGGTGTCGTCCGCCACTCTCTAGTGCAGGAGGGCGGGCTCATGTTCGTCTTAAGCGCTAGCAAAGAATCAATCTCTAGGTCTGCTAGTACTTCTACTCGTTAGCAATAATGACTCGTCCTTGTTCTCCTGCCACTAAAGCATCCAAGCCGACTTGAATATTCTCGAGAGCGATTCTCTTGGTGATTAGCTTGTCAACAGGTAATCGCCCTTCGAGATAAGCGGCGCAAAGTTGATCAATGGCTAGCGCTGAGTCCATTGCGGCGTAGTAACTGCCTTTAATTGATTTCTCAGAGCGGATGAAGTCGGCAGTAAAGATTTTGGTCACGTCTGTCTCGCTGGGAATCCCTACGTATACAAAAGTGCCCCCACGTCGAACGGCGGCTAACCATGATTCCTGGAGTGCAGGAACGCCGACTGCTTCAATCACGACGTCAGCGCCCCTGCCTTGGGTAATGGTTAATACTTCTTCTATGGCTTGCTCACCCGCATAGATAAAGTCTGTTGCGCCTAGCTCTTTCGATAAAGACTCTTTGGCTAATTCGCGGTCTACTGAAATGATTCTTTCCGCTCCAGCGAGTTGAGCTCCCATTACCGCGCTTAGACCGACTCCACCAGCACCTACTACAACTACGACGTCCCCTTTCGATACTTCTCCTCGTTGAATGGCGGCGCCTACCCCGGTAGCTACTCCGCAACCGATTAGTGCAGCAACTTCAAATGGCACTGAATCTGGGATGCGCTGGCAGTTGACCTCAGCCACGACCATGTATTCCGACCACGTTGAAATACCGCAATAGTGGAATATCGGTTGGCCGTTTCGGGAGATTCGACTTGTGCCGTCAAGAAGGTACCCGCTCCAAATTCTTTGGCTGCCATCAGAACATAGGTGCTGTTGATTTCGAAGACAGAAAAAACAGGTTCCACAACTTGGAATCCAATTCAATGCGACGCGATCGCCGATTTCGACTGTTCGCACTTCGGGCCCGATAGACACGACTTCCCCAGCGCCCTCATGGCCGAGGACGCAAGGTAGCTCTGCTCCATGATGCCCGGAAATAGCGTGTTGGTCGCTGTGACATAGCCCTGAAGCACCTAATTTCACTAGCACCTCGCCATGACGAGGCTCCTCGAGGTCAAGTTGCTCTACGCGAACCGGACCTCCTACTGAATCGAGAGTGACAGCTCTGACTTGCATGGATCCGCTCCCCGGGGACGCCTCAACAAAGGTTAGATCCTTCTAGGCCTAAGTTGATTCAATGGGTGTGGCCGTGGAGGGGCCGTCGCCAAACGGTCGTGTTGTGTCTGGGCTGGAGAGGTCTAGGTGGTGTGTCGATTCCTCAGCGGGAGTCCGCACAAGGTGGTCAAAAGGCCAAGAAGAGCCAGTGTCAACCAAATTTTGTCAAAGTCGGCGTACGGGTCGGTAGTCGTCTCTGCGATTGTCCCAACAAAGGCCAAGGTCAAGGCGACTCCAAAAGTCTGACCAAACTGACGGACAGCTTGAATAGCGGCACTGCCCACACCACTTTTGTCGGGCGGAAGAGCTTGAGCCGCAACGCTGGTTACTTGCGGAAAGATTAGTGCCACAGAAATAGCGGTAAGAGCGAATGGAGGTGCGAATCCGGTCCAGTAATTAGCCTCCTCCGAAAGGATCAAAAGCCAATAGAGCCCGCTTATGCTGAGCAGGAGACCGCCGAGCAGTATGAGTGGACGTTGTCCGACGCTAACTGCAAGTCGTCCGAAGAGTGTTGCAAGAATAGCGACTAACGCCGGCCCGGGAGCGATCGCGAAACCAGCTTTTAGGATCGACCACTCCCAAACGTCCACCATGAAAAGTAACGATCCGAAGAACATCGATCCGAAAGAAATCGCGTAGACAAACATCGCGATCACACCCCAGCGAAAGTTGGTAAGGGAAAATAGCTCTAAGTCGAGAGTAGGAGCCGTTGTGATCTTTTGGTGAGCCACGAAAAGGATGAGGAGAACAATCCCTATAAGGGCGACTGCGACCGTTTTGGCGCTGGCCCACCCACTGGTGGGTGAGTCGACAATTGCAAATGAGAGAAGCCCTGCAGACAGGGCCACGAGTGCGACACCGAGGAAATTTGGAATACGCACAGATGCGTTCCTCGACTCCTTTAAATACCGTGGACCGAGAAGAAGCGTTGCCGCTCCGATTGGAAGGTTGAGAAAAAATATCCACCGCCAGCCGAGTCCATTAACGATGATGCCACCAAGTGAGGGGCCGAGCGCAGCGGAAAACGCACCCATTGCCCCCCAGATCGCTACCACTTGCGGCAGTTTTTCTCGCGGAAATGCGGCCAAAACTAGGGCAAGTGATGAGGGCACCAGGACGGCTGCGCCAACTCCCTGGAGCACACGAGCAAAAATAAGAAGTTCTATAGATCCCGCGAGTCCGCAGACCATTGATGCAAGTGTGAAGATTACGGAGCCAATATAGAGCGCTCGCCGGGGGCCTAAGCGATCGCCGAGTTTCCCGGCGGGGACGAGGAGGGCGGCGAAGGTAATGGTGTAGGCGTTGAGTACCCAGGAGAGTGTTGCTGTTGTCGCATTGGAGAAGGAGTTTGTGATATCTGGGAATGCAACAAACAGAACAGAGCTGTCCAGATAAGTGGCCATAGCCGCAAGGCTCGCGATTGCGAGCGTCGCGTTGCCATTGGCTTTAGTGTGGCCGGCCTCAGTGTTCGAGCTCACGGTACTAGGAGGGTTGATTGCCAATTATGCGAGTTGGTTCAACCAGTATTGCCGCTCGTTTGCTTCGCACCATCTCGCGGTCGTACTCTTCGAAGTCGTCGTGATGCCCGCCTGCAGCGATGTAAATTTCGCGCAGTAGAAGGCGAAGCCCTTCGCTGTCAATTTTGTCGACACGGTCATCAGGTCCGATTAGCTGTGCCTTGCCAGTCACAGCTACCCAGTTCCAACCCCTTCGGATGGCAATGGTTACTTCGGAACCGTGTCGAATGTGTTGCAAGCGTGCCGCTGACCCTACTGAAACAAGCGCTACGCACTCGGTCGCGGTTGTCGGATTCGTGATCACGCCACAGTTAGCGACGCTAGATAACACTCTTCCATCGTTTTGGACCGTGCTGACGGTGGCTAGACCCGTTTCGTCATTAAGAAACTGCTGGACCAATGCTAGGTCTGACATGTTTAGACCCCCAATGTGGTTCGAGGCAGTTCAACTGTGAACGGACAGCTCACTGGGAATGTTGTACCACGAATCCGCGGCCGTTGGTGGTTGCGTCATTAGATGGTAATTGTGCAACTTACGCAAGGAATTCCATGCCAGAGACTTGCTCCAGGAGGCTAAAGTCAACTTTGGTGGTTGTATGAGCGAAATCTTGGCCTTCGTAGTTTTCGGTTCAGCGCTGTTGCTAGCTGGCGCTTGGAAAATAAGTATTTTAAGAAAGCTGGGGTAGTGGGCAAGTCGTTTAACTGACGTGCTTCATGAGCTTCAAGTTTCGTGCAGTGCAGAAAGACTGCTGACGGTAGATCTCTGGAGGTCTCATTAGCTAGCTGTCGTCGCTCCATTACCGACGATTTAAGCAGCGGTATGCAAATTAATGTTTGGTCGCTAAGAAATAGAGGCGCCGTCGAGCCGCCCGTCTTCGCGCCAGTCATGCAAGATGCGATGGAACTTAATTGGGCCGCCTCCATAGCTTGTCGTGAAGAAACCATCTGGATTTCCGGCTTTGCCTTCGTTGTTGTAATAGCCCGGAGTGCACTCGGCACGGAAGCGCTCTCCCAATTTTGATTTGTCGAGCATCTCGTCAACCCACATTTGCTCGCCTTCGGCGGTGGCTTCGATTATTTCTGCGCCCTGATCTCTTACTTGCGAAATCATGTAAGAAATGTGCATTGCTTGCTCGTTGAGCGCCTGTGGCACATTTACAGTCACTGCAGTATGGGTAAAACCTAGAAAGAAGCAGTTTGGGAAATCGGTTGTTTGCATGCCATGCAAAGTGCGCGGTCCGTTTGACCACTTTTCGGTGAGGCTTTGCGAATTGCGCCCGATGATGTCATAGCCAGCCCTTCGTGTGTACCCAGTGCCGACCTCGAAGCCAGTAGCAAAGATAATGCAGTCGACCTCATGCTCAACGCCGTTTGCAACAACACCGCGCTCGGTTATCGCTTCAACGCCTTTACCGTCGGTGTCGATGAGTGAAACATTGGGCAAATTGAAAGTTGGGAGATACTCGTCGTGAAAGCAAGGCCTTTTGCAGAACTGCCTATACCAAGGCTTTAAGGCTTCCGCTGTGGCCGCATCTTGAACGACGTCGTCAACCCGATCACGAATTGAGTTCATCTTTTGGTAGTCGGCCATCTTCATTAGATAGCCTTTCTCCCGGCCGCTGACGCGGCGTCCTAGTTTTCGCCCGGCAAGCTTTGCGGCGGTACCAGTCAGGTTTCTGAATATGTCGGTCCAACCGTCAGAGACTAGGTCTTCGTCTTGGTCTCCGCCCGCAACTAACGTGTTGAAATTTTCCATTCTGCGGTACTGCCATCCTGGCTCTAACGAATCCGCCCACTCAGGGTCAGTTTCCCTGTTGTTGCGATAGTCGATAGACGATGGGGTCCGCTGAAAAACATAAAGATGCTCTGCTGATTCACCTAGGTGCGGGATGCACTGTATAGCCGTTGCTCCGGTACCGATAATCGCGACTTTCTTGTCCGCTAGCCCTGTCAGATTGCCGCTGTTATCTCCGCCTGTGTAGCTGTAGTCCCAGCGGCTGGTGTGAAAAGTATGTCCTTGATAGCTATCGATACCAGGTATACCGGGGAGCTTTGGTCGGTTCAACGGGCCATTGGCCATCGCAACGAACTGCGCCTTCATTCGGTCACCGCGGTCGGTCTCAATAATCCAACGAGTTATTTGGTCGTCCCAAGTTAGTTTCGTGACTGAGGTACTAAAGCAGGCCTTTTCGTAGAGGCCATAGTGATGACCAATATTTTGAGTGTGCTGCATGATTTCCGGAGCAAAAGAATATTTGTGCTTAGGTATGTAATCGAGTTCTTCGAGCATGGGGAGGTAGCAGTAGCTTTCAACATCGCACATTGCCCCTGGATATCTATTCCAGTACCAGGTGCCACCAAAATCGCCGCCGCGCTCGATCACTCGAATGTCGGAGAACCCAGCCTCGCGAAGCCGACCGCCCATTAAGAGCCCGCCGAACCCACCGCCGATTATGACGATCTCGACCTCGTCGAATAGGGGCTCCCGCTCTACAGAAGCCTCGTAAGGGTCGTCAAGGTACTTTGCGAATTCGCCTGAAGTTTCTACGTATTGCTCGTTATGGTCATCACGAACGCGCTTGTCTCTTTCCGAGAGATACTTGGCGTGTAGTTCGTTTGGGTCAAAATTGATCTCACCGAGTACTGCGGTGACGGCTTCCTGCATTTCTTCCATAATCCGACCTTACTTGGAATCTAAGCCCTATTAGTTAACTGGGCCAAGAATCTAAATCCAAGCGATTCTTCCCCATGACAGTGTCGAACAGTAATAAATGTCCCGGTGGTCACCTGCTGAGAGGAACATGCCGTTCGCGATTCTTGAGCCAGTATGAACTCGGCTTAGGACTTCTCCATCGGTCATATTTACGACCACAATGTCATCGGTCTGATCTCTGGTGAAATCGTTGATTATTAGCTCGCCAGACTCTGGGAAGACAACAGGTTGCATGGAAGGTCTGATATCGAGATGCCACACAGGTTCAAGGGTTTCATTTGTCGAGATGCCTGCAAGACCGCCGTTTATTGAATCCCATGCGAAAGCTAAACTTAACTCAGGCACATGTACGGGTGGTGCAATAATGCCACCGCCCGGGTTTCCGAAGGGTTCGATGCTCTGAACTGAGCCATAGCTTTGATCCACTCGGAGAAGCCTTTGGGCGCCTTTCCACGGGGCGGGACGCTGCCACGAAAGGAGCTTTCCTGCCGGCTTTTCGAATCGACCATTTGGGAGTTGGTGGTGAATTGCCCTAACGCCTTCAACGTCACCGCAGTCCATGAGCCACAGGTGGCCGTCTGATATGCAGGAATCCCAGGCGAGTCCCCAGTCGGATCCAGGCTCGCGATACCGACATGTCCAGTCGCTAATTGCGGCTTTTTTGTTGTCTACATCGATTCTCCAAATGTGCTCGGTTCCTGGAACAAATACGGAGTCGACACCATTCTGAAAATCAGACGCGATTCGACCCATCGAACCTTCAGGCAAGACAAGGGTTTCGATGACTTCGAGTCCATGAGGGTCGATAAAGGTGATGGTGGTACCACCCTGGCCCTCGAGTCTGAGGTCTTTGGTTACGAGTGTCCCATCTGAAAGGGATAGGAGGCCGTTGTGGGCGCGATCAACTGGAAGTTCAAGCTCGTTGATTACGGAAAGATCGTTGGGGTCTAGACGATGAAGGAAAGAGCCGTTAACGGACATTATGGAGCCATCTTTGTGAGCAAGGATTGCTCCGCACCACACGTGATCACCACACGGGAGTCTTGGGGATTCTGCTGTTGGTTGCAAGGAGAATGGATCGAAACGAGTAACCCATCCAAAGGGCGGTGGTCCTGTAAATGCAGGGGTGGTTCCCCCTAAGTACCACTCGTCCGGATCGCGGCGGATAGCCATGACATTCCATCTGTCGTTTTCGACCAATGTGACTTCAGCCGTGCCTTTCGCGGCGTCGAGTCTGCCAGTTCGCGCCTTTTGGCGCCTATTTCCGCCACACTCGACTGGCCATGGTGATTGCCAGTAGCCAGCTGAGTGCTGGTCGCGGTCAAGAGGGGTTTGCTTCATTCAAGGGTCCTACAAATCAGTGCTCGAAGCCCAAGTCGAGTGAGTGCCACTGCTGATGCGTTCAGGTAAGCGAATCTGACAGATCGGCCCATCTTGTGGCCGGGAGGCGTCGAAGATAAGTGCTTCGGAGATGTCTTGGTTGAGATCAGAGGAGAAGGTCACCAAATAGCCGTCATCCTCGTCTGTTGAGTTATCGCGAGGAGCCATTACGGTTTCGCTTATAAAGACGCCAGGCTCCAACTCAAATGTCTCCTCTGTGCCTTCGTCCAGGTCGTGTTTGATTAAGGCGTCAAAAGCAAAAAGCCCAGGAACGCAACGAGCATTGTAGGAATAGCGATGACGCCGGCCTGCATGCCGTCCATTGATCATGGGGAATTCGCAACAAGTATCGCTCATGGCTTCTTCTTTGCACTCACCCGTTGCGAGATTAAATCTCCATCGGTGGGCTCGAGCTTCCAAGACGTTCATGTCTAAAGTTTCGAAGCCTTTGTGTGCTTCGGATGCTCGGCTAGCGCCTCGAGCAGTTGGGTTGTGTTGAAAGAATCCGTCGAGAATGACCCAATCGCCGTCTTCGTACGCGTTGGTCCAATGCAAAACGAATGTTGGATCGGCTTCGAACCAACGGATGTCATCAGTTGACCCATGGCGAGGCACGAGAGCAAATCTGCTGGGAAGATCCCGGTTAAATGTATTTGAGTAGTAGCCATCTTTTAGTGCGTCGGGATTCCAGAACAGGGGTAGATCATTGAGAATTGACCAATTCTCAGTAAATGCCATGTCGTGGGGGAGCCGCGGGCCCGGCAGTGGGACATCTATATGAGTTGTCAGTTCTCCATCGGCGCTTACTACGCCGTACCTCATGTGAGGAGCGTCAACGAAGTAGCTGAAAAAGAGCAGTTCACCTGTATGTTCGTCGACCTTCGGATGAGCCGAGATGCCCTCGTTAGGGAAGTAGCCTGACCAGGCGGTCTTACCCAAGTCCTCTAACGTTTTCGGATCCAATCTGTAAAGTTCTCCGCATTGATAAAAGCTTGCGAGAGCTACGCCTTGATGCACGACTACATCCGTGGATGCGTTGTCTTTCATGAAAGTGCGAGCACCCCAACCGTGATCAGCTAGGGCATTGGAAGGATGTTCAGCGATTCCGGCCCAGAGACTCCGTTTTGCTTCTTGTTCCGCTAGGAAGGCGTCTGTTCGGACAAAGCGATTTGCGTATCGCGCCTCACCGTTTTCAAAAGAAATGGCATGCATCATGCTGTCGCCGTCAAAGGGGTGATATCGCTTGATCGGTTCGAAAAGAGGATTTTCTGTGTTGCGCAGGTACACCCCATTCAGGTCATCGGGAATATCCCCTACGACATCCATGTCCCAAGCGTCGTATTCGTTCTGTTGTGGCCGCCAAGCCCCTGATCTGTACGGGTGGTTATCGTTTGGGGGTAGACCCGTTTCAAAGGTGTTTCGTAACGTCACAGTCATATTTGCTCCTGCGGTAAGGGTAGCAATCGCAACCTAATTCGAAGTTTTTGGCTGTTGCGTCTACTTTGGAGAAAATAAACCGGCGAGGAGACGAAATGGTAATTCCAACCAATGCTGATTTCTTTCGGTTGTGTCATGAAGATCATGAATTCAAGATGGCGGCGCGGTTTTGGACCGGCGGAATTCAATTTGAAATTGGTGAAACACTTATTGGTGTTTCTCTTGTGGACGGCGAGGTGGTAGAGGGTCCCTTGGAAGTTGAAGACGGGGTCATCACTGTCAGAGGCCCTGTAGAAATTTGGGATCAGGTACGCAGTGCGAATCCGCCGAGATTTCTAAATGACATCAATATTGCGGCAGGTCAAGGAGGCCTGCGCTGGGAAGGTGATCGGCTCACTTGGTGGCAATATCTTCCAGCGATTCAAAGAGCTGTTGAATTGATTAGGTTACCTGAGCTGGAGAAAGCGGCCGCTTTGATCGAGGGTCGAGGACATGGCACTTTTGACGCTCCGCGTGGTCGTTATCTGCATCTTGAGTTGGATGGCTTGGACCACCGGATTTATTTTGAAGAAGCAGGCGAGGGTATTCCCATTCTTTTGCAACATACTGCCGGTTCGCACGGAGTGCAGTGGCGTCACCTATTGGAATGCGCTGCTATTACGGAAAGATTTCGCTTAATCGCTTATGACCTCCCGTTTCATGGCAAATCTGTTCCTCCGACGGGCCGCGAATGGTGGGCTGAGGAGTATCGGCTTGAGGGAGAGTTTCTGCGTTCTGTTCCGCTAGCGATCTGCGATGCTCTCTCCCTCGACAGGCCAATATTTATGGGCTGTTCGGTTGGGGGTCTTCTTGCCTTGGATCTCGCTCACAAGCACCCTGACGTGTTTAGGGCGGTAATTTCGTTGGAAGGAGCTCTGCACGTCGGGGGCAATTTGGGTTCGTTAGAAGGTTTCTGGCATCCGAAAGTTTCGAATGAGAGTAAGGCTCGGATGATGGAAGGTTTGACGGCTCCTTCTTCGCCGATTGCTTATCGGAAAGAGACCATCCAGAGCTACGCTGCGGGTTGGCCGCCCGTATTTATAGGCGATCTCTGGTATTACATTGCGGAATATGATTTGCGTGGCAAGGCTCAAGAAATTGACACTAGCAAGATAGGCGTTCACATATTTTCTGGTGAATATGACTTCAGTGCGACGGTTGAGAAAGGTCGCGAAGCTCACGAGGCTATTGCTGGTTCGACGTTCACGGAAATGCATGGCATGGGTCATTTCCCGATGTCCGAGAACCCTGAGGAATTTATTAAATATCTAGAACCAGTCTTACAGTTAATCGGAAGTAAGAACTAGATCTCGTCGATGGTTGGGAAACCATCAGGCGGCATTATGTCAACAGTTGCGGATCGTTGTTGCGCCAGCATTCCGCCATCAACCTTAATAACGTCTCCGGATATATAGCTAGATTGCTCTGAAGCGAGGAATAGAGTTGGACCTGTCATGTCGGCCGGTTCACCGATGCGGCCCATTGGAATATTTTCGCCGCGAAGTTTTCGCTCGTCGGGGGTTAAGCCGCTGGTGTCGATAGAGCCTGGCATTACTGCGTTTACGCGAATCCCGTACGGCCCTAAGTCGAGAGCTAAAGCTCTCGTAAAAGCTTCGATCCCACCTTTTGCGGCGTCGTAGGCCGTGAATGAGCGATGGGCACGCGTCGCTCCACCTGAGGAGGTGTTGATTATCACTCCTTCGCCGGAGCGGGCCATCGGTCGAGCGGCTCTGTGGGCACAGAGAAAGTGACCGGTGAGATTGACATCGATAATTCGCCTCCACCAAGTCTCGTCAGCCTCAAAGAAGTGAAGCATTGGGCTTACCAAACCGGCGTTGTTCACGAGGATTTGAACTTCTCCCAGTTCCGACTCAATCTGATTGAACATTTGATCTACGTCTTCGGAGTTGGAGACATCAGCGGGAACGGGTATGGCTGAAAATCCATTTGCGTTAGCTTCAGCGCATGTTTGCTTGGCGGCCTCCGGATCTATGTCGTTGACTAGCACCTGAGATTTTTCTGCGGCAAAACGTAAAGCCTGTGCCTTTCCGATGCCGCTGCCTGATCCGGTAACTAGGACGATCTTGTTTTCTAAATCCGGGTAGAGAGTCAAGGGGAGATTGTCCTGTCGTTATGTGGTTTGGAGTAAGTGCGGCGTTCCGCCGAGGTTGGTGCGGATCGCTGTATCAATCTCGCTACTTGAAACGATATAGCGACAGATATTCTTGCCGTGGTCAGATAGCGAATTGTAAATGTCAAGTGGCATAGATCTCGCCATTGGTTCGTGAAACCAAGGAGCGTAATACTCGATATTGGGTATCGCTCTTACCTCATTTGACACGTTTGGCGTTCCGCCATGCCATGTTCGTGGATCTCGAATTAGCA
>DKNM01000075.1:0-836 GCA_002470695.1 Candidatus Neomicrothrix sp. UBA7388 | reverse complement strand
TTCTCGCGAATTCTGCGTACCTGGAATCTGCCGGGTCGCGCCGTTTATAGCGGTGAAATCAGTCATAAGGTAGTTGCAGCACACATAAGGGCATGGAAGATCACGCAAAGTCATCAATCCTCGGGGATCCCAGAAGGAGCCCGAGAACTTGGATGAGTCGCTGTCCGCTGCCGCAGCATGCGTCGTCTTTGGTCTGCGGTCACCTACGTCGCTGTGGAGAGGCTGGTATCGGGTTGCGCCGGGTAGGCAAAAATCGCCTCCTCCTCCTCGGCATATGTAGTCAGGGGATTCGAATATCGCTTCGAGGATAGGGGTGACAGTTGGTAGATCGATGAGCATCGCCCACTCTGAATTGTGTAGTTGGTGGCCCGATGTGCTCGCCGCCCCGAAGCTGTACCTGTGAGAGCCTCTATTCCCGTCTCGTTTGGCGTCAAGTGCCATGATTTCGCTTATAACTCGGTAAGAGCCGTTCCGGGCTTCGCTCAATTGATCGCTAGTTAAAGCATTTTTTACTAAGACAAAACCATCTCGATAGAAAACTCTTTTTGCATCTTCGATTTCATTTGGTTCGAAGGCTTCGAGCCCAACGAGACCGTTCTGTCGAATGAGGCGCTCCTTGAGGGCTGCGATATCGGATGAATGGCGGTCTACGCCAACCCAGCCGTACATCTCACCAAGTCGCAAAGCCTCCGACACGCTAGAGCGTCCGGAGTCGTTCAACGGTTTGAAATTCAGCGTCCTTTAGATTTTTGGGCCCTCGGTTAACAATGTTGCAGAGGGCAGCCCCGGAGTCGGTATATATGTTTAAGGACGCTTTATCGCTCATCTTGAGTCGC
>DKNM01000062.1:2405-7940 GCA_002470695.1 Candidatus Neomicrothrix sp. UBA7388 | reverse complement strand
TTCACATCTTTATAGTCCACGTAGTCAATTTTGTCCTTGACAAGAGGGCTGACCTTCTTTTTACGCGGCTTCCTCGTGTCTTTAGGGCTCATGCGCGGTTGCTTCTTTTTACCAGCCATTAAAACGGCTCCTCATCAGGAATTTCATAGCCAGCGCCAAAGTCAGAGCCAGCAGATGGTGCATTGGTTTGGGCGGGTCGTTGCCCTCCCCCTTCGAAATCGTTTTTGCTTACTTGAGCTGTTGCCCAACGAACGCTCGGGCTTACTTCATCAGCAACAATCTGCACCGCAGATCGTTTTTCACCGTTTTGACCTTCCCAGCTTCGGTAATCGAGACGGCCATAGACAACCACTCGCATCCCGCGTGTTATTGATTCCGCTACGTTCTCAGCCAATTTATTCCAGCAGCTAACATCGAAATAGTGCGCTTTGTCTTCTCCCTGTTGGGAGCGCTGGTTCCAAGCGAGACCAAAACTACAAACCGCAGACCCATTCTGGGTGAATCTAAGTTCCGGGTCTCTCGTCGCATTTCCGACGAGGACTACATTGTTGTCAAACGCCATGAAAACCTCTTTTAATCTGCCGTATCCGCTGAAGCAGAGCCCGCCAGCAAACCACGCCGCGTAGCTTCATGATCTGGAAGGCGAATCAGCTTATGTCTTACCACGCTGTCTGCTATTCGCAATGCACGTTCGACTGGGTCCATTGCGCCACCTTCTGCTGTGAGCTCAATAACTGAATAATAGCCCTCTGTCTTATGGTCTATTTCATAGGCAAAGCGGCGGCGCCCCCAGAAATCGACATCGGCGATCGTTGCAACCTCTTCAATCCGACTGCGAAGATCTTTGAGTTCATCTTGAACCTGAACATCGTCTAAGTCACCATCGTGGATGACCATCAACTCATACGCTCGCACGTCGTTTCCTCCTACGGACCCGGGTGACGGGGCCCCCAACGGGGCAGGGGTTAAAAATTTAAATGTTTCGCCGAATCATACCGAGGTATCCAGCAGAACAGTCACGGTACTGATTAATGCTCCAGAACACACTCAAGTTCAAGTCATATACCAAGATCTATCTAACCACCTCGGTGCAGCTCTTCGAAAACAATGCGAGCCAACCGTTTCGCGTCAGCCGCAAGATTGCTACTTCCCGACGCAGCTGATGTTGGAGTGACTACCACCGAGACAGCATTTCTTTCACTAGTACCGCCGTACCAGGCTTTCATAGAACTCGGGTCAAATCTCGAAAGCCCTAGCACTTTAATTTCTTGATCAGTTGTCCGAAACCCAGGGCTCATTTGAAACAAATCTGCCAACTCATCGGTATTTTCGCTAGCCGAACGAATCTCGTCTGCGATGTAGTAATCGTGTGCAATAGGTTTGGCGACTCCATTCCTCATCTCTATTTCCAGAAAGAGCTCTGTTTTGTAAACACGGCCTTCCCTGGCAACCGCTGAAAACATCTCAGCTAACTGGACGGGAGATACACGGTCAGTCCAATTGAAGCTGTCTGCGGTAACTGCCGGATATAAGGATTTTAGAGCGTTTCGGGCGTCAACTTGACCATCCCAAAGCGATCCGATTTCCGACGATAAGGCGACTCGTATTTGGTTGCGATCATCGAGCACAACTACCGATACGTCCGCTATGCCTGGTAACGATTTAAAGGCCAGTGAAACATCGGCCACCCGATGTTGAAGCTCTAAATCGATAGTGCTTCTGACATCGAATTCTCCAGTGACAAAGTCTTTTTCACCATGGTTGGCGCTTAGTTCTTGATACATCTTCGCCAGGACAGGCACTAGATCCGAACTTAGATCTAGATCACTGACTTGAAAGCTCGTGTCGGGAAGGACCAAATCGCCGATCGGAGTACTCCGCTCGTCTATCAATTCTTGTTCGGTAATTAGTTTCGCTTGGTAAAGCGCAGTGAGAACTCTATTGCGGCCATCAACAGAAAAAGAGTCGGCGTCAGAGTCCGATATCCGAGAGGCGAGATAAGCAGCCTGACCAATTTCAATATCAGCTGCACTGCGCCCGAACCAAGCCAGAGAGGCCGCTTCGACACCGTAGGCGTTTCGACCCAACGGAACCGACGATAGATAAGCCTCCAAAATAGAGTTTCTCTGCTCAGCTCGCTCAAGGCTAACTATTTGTGAAGCTTCTTTAAAAGTTTCTGTGCGCCTGTCGGGCTCACCGCGCTCTAGTCGCAAATATCGCTGTGTTATTGATGGTGTAACCGAATCCATGCGACCAGTTAACGCAGCAGCAAAAGTAGCCCAGCTTTCGACCTGCTCTTTCGCTAAGTAATCAGGGTCTAACGCAACCAATATTGCATCCACGAGGATTGGCGATATTTCCTCCAATGTCAGAGGGATCAAATTGATCTCAGGGTGGAATCTGGCGAGCTCTTTCGAATACCGGTCATACACAACCACATCCTGATCCGGTCGCAATTGCAGGTTTGGAATAGCCGAACCCTGAGTTCGAGCTGTTACCCCAAGGGCAAAAACACCAATGATGATTATTAAATAAATCATTAGGGGCCAAGACGCTGTCTCTGCTAAATCTCCGTCGCGAGGAGGTGGGTCAGACATGGGTCCGGGTGAGCTCCGCTGCTTAATCTGCAATTGGTTTCTTTGGCGAGAGTACCTGTTCGAACATCAACAAGAAGTTGCCTAAATCAAGACAGCCACTAATTGATCGGGTAACTGCGTCGCAAGTGATTCCAACCACAGGCAGCACACACCTCAATTTCATAGGAGACAAAGTGTCCGTTGCGTTTCGCTATTCGTTGCATTTCCTCGTCCGAGATTACGCATTTACCGCTCGGCCCAAGACGCGGTCCAAAAACATATGCAACAAGCCGTAGTTCGTTTTGCGGACACAACGGACACATTTCAGAGGTTTTAGGCGCTATTTTACGAGCAACTCTGAGTAGCTCAGGATGAGGATCGCAAACTTCGGACCGGTCGATGGTCCCAAGTTCTATATCACGCAGCACACGGCGGCGTTGTAACCGATAGTCAACTTCACTTGAAATCTCAGAATGATTTTGTGAATCTACTCCGCGCACAAACGACACAACCAAAGCGTAGTCATTGTGCTGGATTTCTGTGCCATTTGAGTACAAGGTCTGTTGCTAGGTCTTTGGAAATTGGTCCAACATCAAGACGGTGGTCCATCAAACGAGCAAGCATTTCTCCCACTATGGGTCCTTTAGACCCGATTAAGTCAGTTACCTCGAATCCGTTTAATGGGATTTCAAACTTGCCTTCTCCCTCAACTTCATGAATTCTTCGGATAGCTTCCCGAAGGTTTAAATTTGCAGATACTCCGTGTGCTTCTAACAGAGCGACGGCGCCAAGAGTATGCGGATTAGTTTTATATAAGAGGTGACGAATCGCAGATGGCTCAGTGGTGGTTGTCTGGGCGACCACGTGACCTGCGTTAATAATCTGCGCGACCTTTGAAGATAAGTCTTTAGGAGCTCTCAACTCGCTCAGAATTTCTCGTGCTTGAGAACCCTGTTTATTTAGAGACCAAAAGATACTTGCCCATCTTTGGGAGAGCGACGGCTCCACCAAATCAAGTGCCTCTAATGAAACATCATGAAAATCAACATCTGAAAAAAGCAAATAATTCCCTAGATTGGTTCTTTGCAATAAAGCAATGCCCGAACTCGGGGCGCTGAGGGTAAGAAGCTTTGACATTTCGTCATTTATGCGCTCCCGAGACACAATATGGATTCTTTCTGCCATTTTGCTAATGCTTTCTTCAAGCAGCATTTCCGACGTCAGTGAATAACCTGATAGAAAACGCGCCGCTCGCAACATCCGCAACGGATCTTCAGAAAACGCGATATCCGGACTGAGGGGTGTTCGCAAGATTTTGCTTTCAAGGTCAGCCCGGCCGTTGAAAGGATCAACTAGGTCCCATGCCGGCATCTCGATAGCCATTGCGTTAATAGTGAAATCGCGTCGCGCAAGATCCTCTTCAACTGCTCCAGAAAAGCGAACTTCCGGCTTGCGGGAGTCTGCATCATATTTTTCAGACCGGTGAGTAGTAACCTCGACAACAACACCGTTTTTTTGCGCACCAACCGTGCCAAATTTCGCGCCTTGGGTCCATATCGTGTCGCCCCATTTTTCTAAGATTGCGACAGATTCGTCGGGAGATGCATCCGTGGTTATATCAACATCACTACTGGTCTTCCCTAAAAGTAAATCTCGCACCACGCCACCAACGATGTAAAACTTCCTCCCGCTCGATCTGAATCGTTCCGCGAGTTCGCCCACTCGTAGTTCTAAATCTTCGCGGTCGGCTTGAGATATGCCTTCCATACCGAGAAACCGTAGCTTCACCGAAGCTGAATACTTGGCTGATTTTGAATAGGCCTGCGCTTCTTGACATATCTTTCACCCCTGAGTTGGAGTTCGCCTCTTCTCTTGGCAACCTTAAAGACCCGGATTCCACAGTGGGCCGGCGGCAAAGTTCGATGGAGAGAGCATGAAGTTCGATCTTGGCGACCGAGTTATATACCCGCATCACGGGGCAGCTTTGATTACTGCAAGAGAAAAAAGAAAAGCTTTTGGAGAAGAGCGAGAGTATCTGATTCTTGAGACCGCTCATGGCGATTTAACTCTTTCCGTGCCTGCTGATATGGCCGATTCAGTAGGCATGCGTCCACCAATCGATGAGGACGACGTTGAAGATCTGTTCGATCTTCTAGCCAAAAAAGATATTCGTGAGCCCGCTAATTGGAGCCGGCGGTTTAAGAACCACCAGGAGAAATTGAAATCTGGCGATATCTACCAAGTTGCTGAAGTCGTTCGGAATTTAGCGCTGCGAGAATCAGCTAAGGGTTTATCCGCAGGTGAAAAGTCGATGTTGGACAAGTCACGTCAAATTCTCATTTCTGAACTTTCTATAAGTATGGACGTAACCGAGGACGAAGCATTAGAAGAGGTTGAAACGCGTCTAGCTGGCTAGACCTAAGTTCGCTACAGCGACCTACGTTTCTTTGATCCCCCCTATATGTTCTGTATAAAGGGAGGAGTTGATGCCAACGAACAAAGATTCTCATTGGCGTTTTCACGGCGTACGCACTCGGTTGTCCACTAGCTCACTAGGAGTTGCGCACATCACTCCTCTACTCCCAATTGCGGAGTTAGAGGCTAGGAAAATACAGTCTCTGCTTGAGCGACTGGCGCTAATGGGCACCACAAACGTATTCACCTCAGCAATCAGCCGCAGTCAACAAAGTTTCTTTGAAACGCTGGGATTCGAGCCCTATGACGACTTGGAACTGTTATCTCATGATCTTTCAAGTCCGATATTCAAACCTAAGGAACGACTTGACCGCGGACGCCGTTCCGATTGGCAACGCATTTTGGACGCAGACAATGCTGCTTTTTCCGGATTTTGGAAACTTGATCAAAGTGGACTACTTGAGGCACTAAATGCAACATTGCGAACCCGAGTCCGTCTCCACCAATCATCAGATCTACATGGTTTCGCCATTACCGGTCGCAC
>DKNM01000062.1:0-2020 GCA_002470695.1 Candidatus Neomicrothrix sp. UBA7388 | reverse complement strand
CGATGCTTAGTCGCTGACGCTCTTAACTGGGCCAAACGAAGATCGGTTCGGGAAGTTCTCGTTAACACCCAGTCGAATAACCACGCTGCTTTGAATTTGTATCAGTCAATGGGTTTTACGGTGAAAAATGATGGACTTGTCGTGTTGCAGTGGAGCCCTGTCACGTGAGCTTTGGACGATTCATCTTTTTTATCAGCATCGCAGCAGGTGCCCTTTGTTGTCTCAGTGGAGCAGCTTCGGCCGACACCTCAGGTGGGTTACAGCTAATCGGTCAGTCTTTCACTACAAACATCGGTGAATCATTCGAGCTCGACATTCAACTACCAGGCGTAATTTCCGACACTGATCAACTAACGATCGCTATCTACGAACCAGTAACAAACGAAGAGCAATTTATTCGAACCACGCTTGGTCAAAACCTAGGCGGAGTCCTGGACTCAAGGAACGTCGATATCAACCAGCTCCAAGCAGATGCTTGGGGTCAAGCAACGATTACTTTGCCCATTTCAAGTGGCGGTAGCAGCGGGATCCGTATCGCTAGGCCTGGGGTCTACCCGCTTAGCTTAGAGATGCGCACTTCAGACCAGGAATTGATCGGTCGCCTGATTACCTATCTGATTAGAACTGAGGAAATACCAACTCCTCCGCTTCCAATCGTGATGGTTGCCAAAATCGACAAACCAATTATCAATATTGAAGCGTCTATATCTGAGTATTTGTCTTGGCTCGAAGTTCTTGACAATTTTGCATCTATTCCTGTGTCAATTGCGATCACCCCATTTCGCGATTTGGCTGAATCACTTATGAATTCGAGACCAAGTAATAGCGAATCCAACCATGAATGGATTCGCTCGCCGCTTATCCCCATTGATGAAGCATCGTTAGTTGATGCAGGACTCCAACAAGAAGTAAACCTCCTTTGGGATATGGGATCCGACTCGCTATCAAAGCTCGGACAACTCGCGCCGACAACATTCTGGATTGGTCACTCGGAAAGTGAACCGCAGTTCGAAGCCCGCTGGGAGAGGGGGATTCGTGAGGCAATAATTAGCGCTGAGGCGGTGGCATTACCGCCTGACGCAGGACCCAGAGGACCTATCGAAATTCGCATAAATTCATCGACCATTAGAGCTTTGGTAATTGACGAGTTATCGCCTAAAAATTCAGACGACACGGCCGCAAGTCATGCACAAAGGGTGCTCGCACACCTTGCAATAATTGCTTTAAGCGACAAATCACAACCAATTGTGACTGTCGATCTAAACAAAGAAAACCATGGATCGCGCTTCGCCGATCACTTACTTCAAGGGATCGACCAGTTGGGTTGGGTGAAGCCCGAACTAGCGAGCCTCGCCGTTGCTCGTCCTCTCCTGACAGCTGATAATCAACCTCTGCAGTATGAACTAATCAGCACTCCGTCGCCATCAACCGCAGATTTTGTCAAATATCGAGAAGCCAAGAGACATCTCAATGCTTTTCGTTCAATGGTCCGAGACGAAGATGCCCAAGAATACGAAAGCCTGTCTTTAGATTTGTTACTTAGCTTGGCAGCGGGGCTGCCAGAACATGAACAACGAGCTTTTTGGGACTCAATCATTGACTTGATCCGCCGTCAAACAAGTCTTGTCGATATACCTCCAGATGAGTCAATTCAACTAACGTCACAAGAAGCAGCTGTTCCATTTAGTTTTCAAAACCGAGCTGAGATCCCTCTGCGCGTAGAGTTGCGCATCATAAGCGAGCGCTTAACTGTGCAGGATTTCGATGATGGTGAAAGTACAACTCTCGTACTCCAACCTGGAGTCACTACTCATCGGTTTCGTCTCAAAACTCTCGGGTCAGGATCATTTCCGATCGCTATTGAACTTCATTCGCCAAATGGTGGACTTGTGATAGGGCAAGCCCAAGCCGCTCTTAGGGCGACCACTCCCACCGGGGTCGGACTGGGACTAATTATTGGTGCGTTTGTTTTCTTAGCGAGTTGGTGGTTACTGGACACACGTAGACGAAAAAGGCGAAC
>DKNM01000052.1:35725-51091 GCA_002470695.1 Candidatus Neomicrothrix sp. UBA7388 | reverse complement strand
AAGAAGCGCGAGTAGACGCAAAAGATTGCGTCGTATCTCCATTTGGAGCCCCCTCTAATGGTTTGTTTAAGTTCACCAACTCAACGTTCGTGAAGTTGGATGACAGCAACTTAGGCGGCAAATTAGAGAAAGACGAATCTGAACGTCGTTTATTTAAGACTTGTCACATAATCGCAAAGGAGCTTTCAAACCTCTAATTTAGGGTCATGGATTGGGGAGTTCACTTACCACACTTGGGGCGAGACGTCGGCAGAGACTCGCTCATCAATTTTGCACAGACGGCGGAGTCACTTGGCATGCACTCAGCATGGGTGAGCGATCACGTTTGTTGGCCAGCTGTCTTCGATTCCAAGTACCCCTACAGCAGCGACGGCTCATTCCCGGCTCCTGTCGGGCTCGGATGGCTAGATCCGATAGGGACCCTTATGTTTGTCGCAGCTTGCACCGAAAAATTGCGGCTCGGTTTCACGGTCTTAATCCTTCCATATCGACCCCCAGTTGCTACCGCGAAGCAACTCGCGACTATCGACGTTGTGTCAGAAGGACGCTTGATATTGGGGGTAGGGGTTGGCTGGATGCGAGAAGAGGCGGAAGTCTTGGGCATGCCGTGGGATAACCGTGGGAAACGCTCCGACGAACAGTTAGAAATCTTTGAACGTTTGTTCCGAGATGAAACGCCTTCCTTTCATGGCGAATTTTACTCATTTCCCGAGGTGCGTTTTGAACCGAAACCAATCCAGCAGCCAGTGCCTGTATGGGTCGGCGGCAACAGCAAAGCTGCATTTCAGAGAACAGCCCGCTTTGGCGAAGGTTTCCATGCGGCGTTTGAGCCTCTAAGCAAAGTTGAAGAGGAATGGAACCAGATAAAAGTCGAATGTGAAAATCTTGGTCGCGATCCAGGCGAAATAACCCTGTCACTTCGGATGTTCCTCGACCCCAATGAGATGATGGAAACCGCTAAATCAATAGGCGGGTCAGCCAACCAAATGGTCGATACCATCGGGCGAGTCCAAGATATCGGAGTAAGCCACATCCTCGTTGACCCTGTTGCGCGGGGAGGCATAGAAGGTCGGCTGGACACCTTAAGTTCGTTCATGAACGACGTTGCCCCACAAATCGGGTAGCTCGAGGTGACCATAACATCGTGCCGAATCGACAAGTGGTTGTGGGCAGTTCGCATTTTTCGCACTCGTTCGCTAGCGAAAGAGGCCTGTACAAAGGGAAATGTTCGCTTGAACGCAACAGTCGCCAAAGCTTCATCACAGGTCAAGTCAGGCGACAAAATCGCAGTAAAACTAAAAGCGAGATCTCTTGATCTGGTCGTACTCGATGTGCTCGAAAAGCGCGTCGGCGCCTCATCAGTAGTCGATTACTGCCTTGATGTCAGTCCACCAGAGAGCACCCAAACTGCGCTACCCGCCTCTCGTAACACAGCCATACGAGACCGCGGAGCAGGTCGGCCCACGAAACGAGACCGGCGTAACATCGATAAGTTGAGAGGCCGTTAGCAACACCGACGTCATCAGACCAGTACGGTTGCAGCTGTGAATCTCCCTCTTCCCGTTGTGCTAGCCCACTCTCGTTTGACTATGGAGAAAATCGATGTAAACGACGTCGTAATTCCAGAGAGCGCGGCGCTTGCTTACGCCGCACAAGATCAATTAATCGGACTAATCGACTCGCCGGTTGTCGGTTGGAAAGTCGGAGCTACCAGCACTGCAAGCCAAGAGAAGTTAGGGGTAAAGGCTCCAATTTGCGGACCGATATTTGAACGCACACTTGCAACTTCAGGAAGCAAACTCGCAATGTCTTCGTTTCATCATCCACCGGCGCTCGAATCAGAGTTCGCATTTACGATTGGCACCGATGTCGCGTTGATTGGTGACGAGGTGACTAGAACGACAGCGCGAGAAATCGTTTCTTCTGTCCACGTTGCTATTGAACTAGTTTGCTCACGCTTTGATAGCAACTTTGCAGCCGATCCAGCACTTTTAGTGGCAGACGGAGCTTTGCATTCTCTTCTAGTTTTAGGGCCAGGCAATGATCCCGATTCCGCAGGCGACTTGAAAGAGCAAGCCCTCTTTACATCAGTCGACGACAATGTGATTGCGCAGGGAACTGGGAAAGAGGTACTCGGTGACCCGTATGAATCTCTTGCCTGGTTGTGCAAACACCTAGCTCGACGCGGCATGCAACTAACCGCAGGCAGCATAGTAACCACCGGTGCCGCCACAGGCTTACACGCAACCAAGCAAAATCAGACCCTCAAAACAGAGGGCAACGCCTTAGGCAGTGCAACATTGTCTCTGAGCGAGTGAACGCGTGGGCAAAGAAGAAACTCAAAAATCATTCAGAGGCTGGGGGCTACTAGCACTCTCGACCCTCGCAATTTCTCTGACTCTGCCAGGACAGACAATCGGCGTCTCCTCATTTATAGACCACCTAACAAGTGATCTGGGCGTAAGCGCCACCACCTTGTCAACTGCCTATCTAATCGGCACCGTCGCAGGCTCACTAACGATGCCATCTATCGGAAGGTGGATAGACCGCTCCGGTGTTCGGAAAACGATGATATGTATCGCAACTGCCTTTTCCATCGCAGTCGCCTACATGGGAACGATTCAATCTTTATGGATGCTTGTGATCGGATTCATAGGAATCCGAATGCTCGGCCAGGGCGCGCTGAGTTTGGTAGGCCAAACAAGCATCGCTCTCTGGTTTGACCACAAGCGCGGCCTGGCTTTCGGCATTTCAATGACAGCTTCCGCCGGCCTCATGTCTCTTGGCCCATTAGCTCTAACGTACCTAATCGCAACATTTGGGTGGCGCTGGTCGTGGGTAATTAGTGGATGCATTATTTTGGTTGCATTAGTGCCAGCTACATGGCGATGGATGGAGGACCGACCAGAGTCGATCGGACAAGTGCCAGACGGGCGATTCGGTTTTCACTCAGATGAAAATTCGCCAGTTACGCACCACACAGTCAAACAAGCTTTATCGACAAGTGCGTTCTGGATTTTGACGGGTGTAACAGTGGTCTCCTCCGCTTTGATAACCGGACTGACTTTCCATCATTTCGCGCTAATGGAGGCAGCGGGTCTGTCTAACGCTGAAGCAGCAGCCATCTTCGTTCCCCAAATGGTCGGAACCGTCGGAGCGGGATTTATATGGGCATGGCTGACTGATCGAATCTCGCCCAGTCTGCTCCTCGTCGCATGCCAGGCTTCCCTTCTCGGCGCACATCTGAGTTATGTGTGGGTGGGACCCGGATTGGGGGCTGCAATCTACTCACTACTACTGGGCGTCAACGGTGGATCAATTAGAGCCCTCGGCTCAGCGCTCTATCCCAAATGGTTCGGGACAACGCACATTGGGGCGATTCGCGGAGTAGCCACAGCCTTCGGAGTCGGGGCATCAGCTATCGGCCCCTTAATTGTCGCCGTCGGATACCGAATTACAGGGAGTTATGGCTCTCTGAATCTTTTTCTCGCTTTGATCCCGAGTATCGCCATTATCGCCTCGGTGGCCGTTAAAGAACCTTCAAGCCGGAGCAACTCGTAATTCCAGTAGATGCAAATGTTGGCTAGCGTCTTTCAATGTGCTTACAGCGACCTCTCTCAGCAAAGCCCATGGCTCAAGGCAACTCTTCCGAGATGTCCGCATCCAGTTATCAGCAGGCCGGCGAATAGCGCTAATCGGAGGCAACGGCGTAGGTAAGACCACTCTCATCGAGATTCTTCTAGGCATCCGAGAGCAAGATTCTGGATCTGTACATCGCCCATCCAATCTGAGGGTCGGCTATCTACCTCAAGAACTTCAGACCGAATTTGTCGGCACCGCTCTTGACGTAACTCTGCAAGGCGCGTCCGACCTGACAAATCTCGAAAGACGGCTGAGTCAACTACAGGACCAGATCGGCGAAGACGACGATAAAAGAGAGCGCCTCCTAGAGGAGTACGGCGATCTTCAGAGTCGCTTCGAGCAATTAGGCGGTTATTCAATTCGGTCGGAAGCGCAACGACTTCTTGCCGGCTTGGGCTTCAACGCGCAAACGATGGAACGTGATGTCGCGGAACTATCAGGTGGATGGCAAATGAGAGTTGCGCTGGCCCGCCTTCTGCTATCAAAACCCGAGGTTTTAGTTCTTGATGAACCGACAAATCATTTGGACGTTGACTCAGTTGCCTGGTTAGAGAACTATCTTTCGACATGGGAAGGCAGCATATTATTCGTCAGTCATGACCGAGATTTCATTGACTGCATTGCGAACCGCGTCATCGAACTGGATGGTCGCTCGAGTACTGAATATGTTGGAGATTTTTCAGATTTCATAATCAAACGAGAAGCCAGATTGGCACAAATCGAAGCGGATGCTGCGCATCAGAGTAGAAAGCTGAACGAGACAGAGCGCTTTATTGAGAGATTTCGTTACAAAGCAAGCAAAGCCAAACAAGTACAGAGCCGAATCAAAGCTTTGGAACGAACAGATGTCATCGAAGTACCGCAGGTCGCTACCCTGCGAGCCAAGTTTGAATTTCCCCAACCCAGACGTTCGGCCAGAGTAGTTGCGGAGTTTGATGAAGCCTCAGCAGGGTACGGTTCCGAGAAGATTCTTCAGGATGTTTCATTTGTTGTTGAACGCGGAAGGAAAGTTGCCCTAGTTGGTCCTAATGGGGCAGGGAAAACAACGCTCTTGCGACTTCTTCTCGGTGAGATAGAGCCACTTACAGGGAAGGCCCGTATTGGCAACAAGGTCGACTACGCACGTTTCACACAACAATTAACCGAAATGCTCGATCTGAACAAGACCGTTTTGCAGGAGTTCAAGTTAGCAATTGGAGACCCAGCAGACCGGAACTTACGCACCGTGCTTGGCGGCTTCGGTTTTCGAGGTGAGCAAGCCGATCAGCTTGTGGGAGATCTATCAGGAGGAGAGCGCACGCGACTCGCATTAGCGATCACAATGGCAAACCCCGTGAATCTGCTTATCTTGGACGAGCCAACCAATCATCTCGATCTGGCGAGTTGCGATCATTTAGAAGACGCTCTACTGGCGTACCCAGGGACCCTCATTTTAGTGACACACGACCGTCATCTCATCCGCAACGTCGCAGATGCTCTAATTGTCGTCCGGGACGGGACTGCGACATGGCACGAAGGTGTCTCCCCAGAACTACTAAAACCACCTTCGATCAGCAACGTTGAAACCAAGCAAGAAAATTCATCTACTAACAAACATAGAAGGGGTCGTGAAGAACGGAAAGATGCCGCTCGGATGCGAAACAAGCTCAGTGACGCGACACGTGAACTGCGCAAGGAGAGAGATGAACTCGAAGCTGCGTGGGAAACAACTGAGAACGAATTAGCCGCCATCCAGAACCAGATGAGTGATACCGAAACCTACGAAGACTCAGAACACATCGCTTTTCTCACCAAACGACACAACGAGTTAAAGGATCAGGCAGCTGGACTAATGGATAAATACGATGCTGTCGTGAGACGCATTGCCAGAAAGGAAGCCGAACTTGATTGACATCAGACACAACCATTAACTGGGCTCGGCACCGGAACGTGGTGGACCGAGACATCTGAGTCAAAGACGACTAACGCTGCCGTTCCATTACCTGGCGAACCCATCGGCGCTCCGGGATACCAAGCCGTTACACCCTCATGACTTGCGTCGGTCGGGACATGCCAATGCCCTAACGCAACATAATCTGCATTTGTTGCGGAAATTTCCTCGTATGTGATTGGAGAAGACCTGTGCGCATCTTCGCTCGTTAGGTTGAGATGCCCATGAGCGGCCACAACATACCAGTCGCTTACGGGTCGAGAGGGAACCTCAAAGAGTGGCCGGTATCCCGGTTCGTGCTCGGCCATAGCTCTTCCCCATAGCGTGAGGCCCAGTGACCCAAAACGGACCGAAGCTCCCTCGAGACAGTCAAGGAGAAAAATTCCTGTTTTCTTGACTTCGTCGGCACACCTAGTCCATAACGAAGTCATGTCGTGGACATCATGATTTCCAGGGATAACTGCAACGGGAACGCCGGCTTCAGCGAGAATTTCAAGCGTCCTCGTGATTGCGGTGTCTGGTAATCGGGCATGATCAAATAGGTCACCGGCAATAAGTAAAATATCGGCGTTCTCTCTTTTGACAGCAGCAGTGAGCCCGATAACGGCGCATTGACACGTATCGGTTTGGCTGCAATTGGGCCCCTTGGCATAACCGATGTGAACATCAGAGGTATGCAGCATTCGCACCTTTTGGTTCATAGATCTAATCTCATTCTCTATGGCCCGAAAGATTGCGACTAACAGAACAGTCGAGCGTGACGAACTCCTCGACTTTATAAGATCACGACACAAAGGTGTGCTGTCAACGACTCGAATCAACGGTAAGCCACAGATGTCATTGGTGACTATGGGCTTAGACACTGAGGGCCGAATAGCTATCGCGACCTATCCAGAGCGTGTCAAAACACTTAATGCTCGACGTAATCCAAACTGCTCACTTTTGGTTATGGGCGACGAGTTCAATAACGAGTGGGTACAACTCGACGGCACGATCCAAGTGCTCGATCTACCTGAGGCTCTGGAACCACTTTGCGACTATTTTCGAGCGATCAGCGGCGAACACCCTGACTGGGCGGAATATCGCGAAGCGATGACTCAACAGCAAAAATCACTTCTTCGATTCTCTATCTCCTCCTGGAGCCCAATTTCACAGGGTGGATTCCCACCGCGTCTCGCTGAGTAGCGTTTACGGATTCGTAACCGCAAGTTTGTTCAAATCAGTTCTTAATTAGAGCTCTGAGGAATAGGTTCATTCCTGTGCGCATCATGTTGACCAACGACGACGGCATTAACAGCGAGGGCCTTCACGTTCTTGCGAGATCTATGCAACAGCACGGGGATGTGTTCATTGCTGCGCCCGACAGCGAGTATTCCGGGGCGGGTGCTGCGATCGGCCCTATTCATCTCAGCGAGCCGGAAGTCAGATCTACGAAAATCGATGAAATTAGCACTGCGTGGACGGTATCTGGACCACCCGCCTTATGTGTAATGCTGGCGCGATTGGGCGCATTCGGAGATGTTGACCTCGTCGTTTCAGGCATTAATCCCGGAGCTAATGTCGGCCGTTCGGTATATCACTCTGGAACGGTAGGGGCCGCCCTCACTGCGCGACATGCAAACATTCCAAGCCTTGCAGTTAGTCAACATGTTTCGGGCTTCGGTGGCGCAGGGCAAAGCTGGGATGACTTGATCCAGAGCCAAAAGTGGGATGTTGCAGCCCAAGTCGCAAGCTCGGTTGTAGAGGGTCTACTCCAAGATGAGATCGGAGATACCCCAGTCGTGAACGTTAATGTACCCAATCTCGACCTGAGCGACATCAGAGGCTGGAGATTCACAAACCTGGGAGCAGAACCGCCTCGCGAGATCGAAAAAATTGAATTGTTACCATTGAAAGAAGAGGAAGGAAGCTTCCGGGTTTCGATGACCTGGGGCGATGAAATCCTCCAGGCAGCCGACGTGGATTCAAGAGCCGTCTTAAACGGCGAGGTATCAGTCACTTATTTATCTCGAATTCAAGCCCTTGCTCCACCAGTGTCGTCTGCTATCGGGCGAGGCCTTGATGCTCTTCTCGGCCCTTAAGGCAAACATTCGAGTTACTGCGAGATTCGACTAAACACGTTTCTTAACCCATTCGACAATCAAGTCTGCAGCTTCCTCGCGAGCGCCTTCGCGATCGCTCAGATAATGATCGCCCTGCAATGTTCTTGTTGTCAGATCCGATGACCCCAGCGCAGAAGTTATTTTGACTGTGTCACTCGGGAAAACACCGGTGTCCGCATCCGCGTCAAGCACCAGCGCGGGAACCCTTATCCGGGCTAAATGAGGTGATGCAGTGCACTGAGAATCGCTGAGGCTCCACATAGAGAGCCATGTAGTCAAGGAACTAACAGTCCCGACACCGTATATGCCATAGTTTGCTCTTCGGGGGTCGCCGAGATAACAACTGGGCGTTGGTCTGTTGCTTGGATCGATCGAATTATCGATCATTCGCAAGTCAGCCCAAAGACGCGGCGTGAGGAATAGTCGGTCGTAGTGCCCAACGTCGCGTATCCGATCCATTTCTCTCTTTACCCAATGCGTAATTCGATTATTTCGGTCACGTTGTTCTCGTCTGTACGCGTCAATAAAGCTTTGGGGAAAGGGTATTTGCCGCTCATGGGCATACGCATTGAATTGTTCGTTGACGCTGAACGGGTCACTTTCTTTTTGGACTGATGGATCCATCCAGTTCGTGAGAACTTCGGGACGACCTAGGTGAGCCATCATTGAAATGTAAAGGTCCGCTCCGGGTACTTCTTGGGCAGCATCGTGAATGAACTTCCTCCCGTACTCGGGCGCCAAATTTGGGTCTACGGCCTGCGATTGGTAGGCCGCCATAAGGGATCCGCCACCCGAATTACCAAGCAGGACAACGGTCTCTATCCCTGCTTGCTCCCTTAGCCATCGCACCCCAACTCCTATCTCGGCCACCGCGTGGTCTAATAAGAAATACGCTTCGGCGCCGCGAAAGCGCGTGTTCCAACCTAAGAAACCAACGCCGCGGGCAGCGCAAAGGTCGGCCAAATAATGCTCGCTGAAATCTACGTTGTAGTGGGAGGCAATTATCGCAACCGTAGGTCGACTACCTCGAGGTCGGTGGTATACGCCCTGGCAGGGGTATCCCCCCGAACCAGCACGTCCGACGACAGGCGAATCTAACCCTACAAATTCTCGCTCTACTGACATAGTCAGGCTGAAGTTGCAGTAGGTGCTACCAACAGCCGGGCTGCTTCTTTTTTGTTGATCGGCATACCTTTGGTGTCGCGACATAGTTCGACGAGCACCTGATTGGGGTCGAGGTAGTAAAGGGAGTAGCACCAGCCATGATCAATTTCCATTGTCGGCTGAATTCCTTCCGCCTCCATCCGAGCTCGCACGGATTCTTGCATCTCTTCAGTCGCCTCAAATGCTGCGTGGTTAATGAACACGGGGACGCCGAGGGATTCGCTGACATCGGTGGTCCAATCTGAACGCTCGCCAATATTTTCAAAAGCAAAGAAAGCTATGCATTGGCCATTTCCGCTATCAAAAAAGACGTGTTTGATCCACCCGTCTTCTCTATCGTGAAACTCGGTATTGACCAAAGGAAAGCCGAATAGGTCCTCGTAGAAATGACGGGTCGCTTCTAGATCTTTCGTTGAGTACGCGACATGATGAAATGGCATCTTTCCCTCCAGCTATTGCGGATCTACTTCACTTTCCCTGATCCTCGATTGCTGGACGACTGCAATCGAGGCGATCACTGCCAAAAAAACTGCAACCAGTGCCGCCCAGTGCGCCAAATCATGATAGCTCCGCTGCTCGACGGCAAGTCCGGAAGAGATACCAGCAACAGCCCCCGTGGCTGTCATGAGGACATCAGACGTCGACTGCGTAGCAACTCGGACTTCTGGAGGAAAAGCTTCGGTCATTAGGGCGCTGCCAGCAACTAAAGATGAACACCACCCGATGCCGATCAGAAACAGACCAATCATGTGTCCTGCAGCATCTGGGGCTTCCGTATGCGATGCAATTTCCGAACCGATAGCTGCGATAATTGCGCCGATACCGATAAGTAGTTCTTTGCTTATTCGATCCGCAATTCGACCTATCAAAGGCGAAAACGCGTACATGCCCACAATATGGAGAGAGATCATTAACCCGATGATGAGCGGGTCCTGATTTCCATCTCGCATATGAAGTGGCGTCACCGTCATTACGCCGACCATTACGCCCTGTGAAAGCATCATCCCAAGTAATGCAATGCGTGCAGCTGGCTTCCCAAAAATTAACGCTAGGTCAGAAAAGCGCGGTCCTCGGATAGAGGATTTGCTTTCGTCTGCGATTAATCGCAGCGGATCTGGTCGAAGGCGCCGAAGTATGCCGGCAGCAGCCACCACAAACAGAGTGATTGAAACTAAGTAGGAAAAAGCAAAGCCACTTCCGCCATTAGAAGGACCAGCAAGAGACCGTAGCCCTAGGCCCACAGTTGGTCCCAGAACCGAGCCGATCGTGTTAGCCCAGATAACCAAACTAATACTTCGAGCTCGATTGTCATCCGTTGCCAAGTCAGAACCCGCGTACCTTGCCGCTAGGTTTCCTGCCTGCCCACACCCGCATAAGGTCATGCCAATCACTAACAGGACATAAATTTCGGTCAAAGCCGCCAACAAGGAACAACTTGCGCCGATCGAACCGACCAGATAAGCGGTGCCAATTCCAATTCGCCTGCCACGACGGGCCATTAAGCCCGCTATTGGTATTCCTGACAGACTTTGACCAATGCTAAGACCTACGGCTGCAAGTGCGCCCAATGTATCACTACCGGTAATTTCACTACCGAGTAAGGCGGCCACCGAATAGGAGGTCCCCATAGCTAGACCGCCGGGCACAACACCCATTTGCAATACGCGAACCGTTCGCCTTTGCAGTAAATCGCGGTTTAGTGACGGATCCGTCAAATTTGTTTCGTTTCAAGAGCTATCGAATTCGCCCAACGATAATCCGGTTTGCCTGCTGGACTTCGTTTAATTTGGCTTACTGCAACCACTGCTTTCGGTCGCTTATAACGCGCAATGTGCTGACCGCAGTGTTCGATGATCTCTGACTCTAGCCCTTCATAACCTTCCAGCAGTTGAACAATTGCAACGACTTCGCTCCCCCACCTTGAACTCGGCCTGCCGCATACAACGGCGTCGTAGACTGCTGGGTGACTTTTCACGGCCGTTTCTACCTCTTCAGCGAAGATTTTTTCACCGCCCGAATTTATTGTTACCGAGTCACGGCCCAAAACCTGAACCCGACCGTCCGAAAGCAGCTTTGCTCTGTCGCCTGGAACGGAATATCGAATGCCATCTATCACCGGGAATGTATGGCCAGTCTTCTCGGAGTCGTTGAGATAACCCAGTGGCACTCGGCCCGCCATGGCGAACCAGCCAATCTCATTAGATCCAGGAGTCAGTCGACTCGACATAGATTCGTTAACCACCGTGCTCCCAGGAGCCGGTTGGAAGTCACCCGTCGTGGCTTTCTCCTTCTTGGCACTGACATTGCTTCCCTGCACGCCCGTCTCGCTGGACCCAATCGAGTCACGAATCGTTATTCCTTCGAAGTGATATTTGAGTTCTTGTTTCAATTCTGAATGAAGAACAGCGCCACCGCTGATAATCGATCGAAGAGCGTGCGGCGAGGATCCGTTCGCTTTCCTGGCGTCAAGCAACGGCCGGGCGAAAGCATCACCAACTATTTGCAGGAATTCAACACCCTCTCGGTCGCAAGCTGCCAATACGCTCGCCGCATCGTAACGGTCGGTGACATCCGGAAGGACCACCGTGTGACCCATCGTCAGAGCTTGCAAAGCGATCCATTGTGCAGCACCGTGCATAAACGGAGCGCTAGTCATCCATTTAATAGTTCCTCTCGCAGCCGCCGATGCCACTTCGGCGTAAGAGTCGTAATCAAGGCCTGTTTTCCTATCTAAGCCTCCTAATGCCCCGACAAAGAAGTCTGCGTTCCGCCAAAGCACACCTTTAGGCATACCTGTAGTGCCGCCCGTGTATAGAAGGTATAAGTCATCAGGAGAGCAGTCATCGAGGTCTCGCGGCTCTTGCTCCCGCAAAAAATCTTCGTAGTAAATAGCACCCGGCAACAAACCGTTACCCGACTCATCAGGAACTTGAACAATCAACCCCAAATTCGGTAGCTGCGGTAAGACCTCAGCCAGATTCGGCGCATACATCGAATTAACGACAACTGCCTTTGCGTCAGCATCAGTCAATAGGTAGTGCAATTCGTCGGCAATGTAGCGATGATTCACATTGAAAGAGGCAACTCGGCCGGCCCAAGCGCCCAGCATCGACTCGAGGTACTCACATTCATTATTGAGGAATAAGGCCACATGGTCTTGACCGCTCATGTGGCCTTCCAACTCTGAACGCTCGACTCGACAAGATAGACCAGATGCATTTAATGCTGAACCAAAGCGACGGTAACGCTCAACAAAAGTTGGGAAGGAAATCTGTTTTGATTTGTGCACTAATGCCACACGGTCCGGATGGGCTTCCGAGATCGCCGCTATCAGCCGAGCGAGATTAAATTCCACGCAGGGAACAGTAACCAATCTGATCACTGCGAGTTAATTAAATAGTCAGTAAAAGTGTTAGCGGTTACCAACGACGCCCTTAATTTCGTCACGTCGGAACTTTTCATCATCGATCTGGAAAAGATTTCGAGTTCAAAAAATTTATTCCCGATGAGCAATACCGACGACTGAAGTCAATTTAAGAACCCAATAAGAGAAACCGTTTGAGATCTCCCGCAATCAAGCGATCTATTTAAATTCCAACACCCGTGCTAAGCCTTGCTTCAACTAGCTACAAGGTAGGGAGGGACGGCGATATACGACACACTGGAGAGGTGGCTCCTCAGATTGTTCTCGCATCTAGCTCTCCTCGTCGAAGAGACCTGCTATCTCAGCTCGGTCTTAAATTTGACGTTGCGATCCCGTCCGTGGACGAGGCTTTGAAGATAGGCGAGGAGGCAGACGTCTATGTTCAAAGACTTTCTGTTTCAAAGGCGTTCGCTGCTGAGGGTGACGCAGTCCTGGCAGCAGACACTTGCGTCGTTCTTGATGGAGAGGTATTCGGTAAGCCCGGCGACCTAGAAAAAGCTGAAACTATGCTCCGCTCTTTGTCCGGAAATGTCCATCAGGTAATGACAGGCGTCACCGTCAAATCCTCTGATCGAGTTTTTACCAAACTAGTAACAACCGAAGTTGAATTCGCACCCATGACGCAAGAACTGATCGAGTGGTATCTAGATCGTGGTGAGTCTCTTGATAAAGCTGGCGGCTATGCGATTCAGGGAGCGGCGACCGCATTCGTTAAACGTATTAACGGAAGCCACTCAAACGTCATAGGTTTACCTATGGTTGAAACAGTTGAGTTATTGCGCCTCGCAGGAGTTGAGCTAACCGCGACAAACAAATCGGTGTTCTTATGATGGCCTATAGAAGCCCCTTAAACGAAAACTTGGTGCCAGCAGCCCTAGGCGAAATCGCCGCCGTCGACCTTGGGCCGATCAGACTCGAAACGCCAGTGGTTCTCGCTCCCATGGCCGGTGTTACGGACTGGCCGTTTCGTTCTCTTTGCTTGGGGTGGGGCGCCGCCCTTTACGTCAACCAAATGATTACCGCCCGAGCTCTGGTAGAAGAGAATCCTCTCACCTGGAAATTGGCCGAGTTCGGTAAGGACGAACCCATCCGATCAATTCAGTTGTACGGAACAGAGCCAGAATCGGTGTATCGCTCAATCCAAATGCTCAAAGAGCGACTTCGTGTCGATCACATCGATATGAACTTTGGATGCCCGGCACCGAAAGTTACAAAGAACGGTGGAGGTGCCGCTATTCCCTTTAAGCGTCGTCTACTTGCCTCCATAGTTGAATCGGCCGTACGAGCTGCTGACGAAGTCCCAGTAACTATCAAGTTTCGAAAGGGGCTCGACGACGAGCATCTTACATTTCTTGACAGCGGCAGAATTGCGCAGGAGACAGGATGCGTTGGGGTCACCCTTCACGCTAGAACTGCAAAGGATTTATATTCAGGCCATGCAGATTGGGATGCCATAGCGGAACTCGTGGAGCACGTAAGTATTCCAGTATTTGGAAATGGTGATATCTGGGAAGCTTGGGATGCTCTTAGGATGATTCGCCATACAGGTGCTGCTGGCGTGGAGATAGGCCGCGGTTGTCTCGGACGACCTTGGCTATTTGCTGATCTCGTAGCTGTCTTGAACGGTGAGGAGCCATTATTTAGCACACCGAATCTGGGGCTGGTCGCAGACGTGATGCTCGATCACGCCGCTCGCCTCACCAGTTTTTACGAGCAAAGTGAAAAAGATGTCATACGTCGATTCCGCAAGCATGCCGGCTGGTACGTCGCGGGGTGGCCTGTTGGCAAGGAAATTCGCCGACGTCTTCACGCAGTCGAGTCCCTTCAAGATTTGGTCGACGTAACTCGTGATTTTGATAAGAATCTGACATTGCCTCCCGAAGGAGTGCGGGTAAAAAGAAGTCATGCCGGAGGCCCACGAAAGGTTTCACTGCCTAACTTTTGGTTGCAGGATCCGGATGAACACGTTGCACTTAACGCAGATGCCGAGGCAAATGTAAGTGGGGGTTGAAGTCATCAGGGCGGAAAAAGATCGTTTACGGAAGCAACTTCGCGCTGACCGGTCTGATATCGACGTCGCAACTAGCAACGCAATAGTCTCGGCACTCCGCCTGTTCTTGGACTCAAAGTCGGGCATGTTTCTCTTCTATCGATCAATGTCGCACGAACCGAATCTCGAATCGCTCGCAGCGACAATTGGATGGGAAAGCTTCCTGATCACTCGCACGCCTTCGTCTGGGCCGCTATCGGTTCACAGCGCCACCACACCTCTCGAAAAACACCGTTATGGCTTTTTTCAACCAGTCGAAGGCTCCCCAGAAGTTCCTATCAACCGGATTTCAGTTGCGCTTGTGCCCGCACTGGCATTTGATACTGCCGGCAATCGCTTGGGGAACGGTTTGGGTCTATATGACGAGCTCTTGGCTCGCCTAGAGAAGAATTGTCTTAGAGTTGGGGTTACTGCTCAGCGATATGTTCTCGATGGTTTACCTACCGAAACCCATGATGTAGCTATGACACACCTCGCGACTGAGGACGGGGTTATCTCTGTTTGAGGGAATGGCTCTCAGCTCATGTTGGTTCATATCGCATTTGGCGCCACCTGGAGGTCGCCTTTGTTGAGGGAGCTGCGTCTGCAGATAGCAGTGCACCCTCAACGTATATATCTCTGCCATCAATCTCCGTCACCCAAGCTCGGCAAATGACTTCATTGGCGAGGAAAGCAGGTCTCAGGTACTCAAGGTGCATTTCAGCAGTGGCGCACGCTAAGTCGGATCCGTCGCTGGGTAGAGATCTCTGCGCTGCAACGCCCATTACCTCATCAAGAAGCGTTGCCTGTATACCCCCATGAATAACTGTGTCGAACCCACAATGATGTTGGGCTGTTTGATGGCGAGCTTCAATTGTCCCGTCTCCATACTGGGTAAATTGCAACTGAAGGCCAAGATCGTTAGACGGCGAGCACCCGAAGCAACCTCCTACACCCGAACGAGTCATAGGAACTGGCTCAGGTTGATTAACCTGATAGTAAGTTTTTTCACTTTTCATAACATCTCGGATGGTACGCATTTCGAACGCATGGCGTGTCGAGCCCTAAGAAGTTC
>DKNM01000052.1:9908-35320 GCA_002470695.1 Candidatus Neomicrothrix sp. UBA7388 | reverse complement strand
TGTCTTTCGACTTCTATTTCGGCGTGACGAAAGCAACCATGGAGGTGGTCGTTGACGATGCCATCGGCCTGCATCAGGGAGTAACAGGTTGTCGGCCCCACAAATCGCCACCCCAATTTTTTAAGTGCTTTACTCATAGCCTCCGACTCTGGTGTCTTAGCCCTCATCGCGGAGAGGTCACGGATGCCTTCGTATCCATTTGGTTCGTAACTCCAGAAAAAACGGGCTAAAGAGCCGAACTGCTCTATCGTCGCTATCGCAGCCCTAGCATTGCTAATTGTCGCTTCAATTTTTCCGCGATGCCTGATTATCCCTGAATTTTGAAGCAACTTTCGAACATCGGTCTCATTAAATTGTGCGACTGCTTCAATTTGGAATCCTGCAAATGCCTCGCGGAAATTTTCTCTCTTTCGCAAGATAGTCAGCCATGACAGACCAGCTTGGAAGCCTTCCAAGCACATTTTTTCATAGAGCCCCAAATCGTTCGTGACCGGAACGCCCCATTCGGTGTCATGGTAGTGGGCATACTGCGGATCACTTTCACCCCACCCACATACAACCAGGTCGCCGGGTCTATTCTTCAAGCCACTCGTCACGCCTCAAAAATAGCCCTTATCTCGAAAGACTATTTTGCTTGTCAGCCAGTTCCTCAGTTACATGGGCTCGCGGGCCAGATTCCATCAATGAATGCAGCTCGCGAATCTTTGAACTAGCAGTTGTCTGGAAAAGATGCGGGAAAACGGCATGTACAGCGGCAGCTAGTGATGCGCCCGCTGTTGCACGAGCAAATCGGATAGCGAAGACAAAATGCTCACCGTAGGATTCGCCAACCGAAGTTGGGTGGTCAGTAAAAAATCCCCGAAGGCGCATATCAGGATCGTAGGGGCCGACCGGCGAAACGTTATTGTTGCCTATATCCTACTTTCTAGGTTTTTTGCATTTTTATTGCTGAATTTACTTTTTTTAAACATTATTATCTTGATATGGACCTAATTGATCGTGAAATCCTGCATCTTCTGCAGTCAGATGCTACGCGCTCATCGCGCGAAGTAGGTGATGCCGTCGGCTTAACCGCCACACCGTGCTGGCGACGAATTCAAAGTCTGCGAGACCAAGGGATTATTCAGCGCGAGGTAGCTATTTTAGATCCCTCTCAATTGTCCTTGGACATAAGTGCGCTAGTGCAAATTCGCACGAACGATCACTCGGCCTCGTGGCTAGACGATTTCAGCAGCGCAATCGTAGAGTTCCCAGAAATCGTCGAAGCGTTTCGCACGAGCGGCGAAATCGACTACATGCTGCGAGTGGTCGTCCCCGACATGAAGTCGTACGACGACTTCTATAAGCGACTGATCGAGAGAGTTGCCCTATATGACGTCCGAACTATTTTCGAGATGGAAGAACTCAAGAGGACGACCGCATTACCGCTCGACTACGCAGTAATTACTTCGGAGTGAATTAGTTAGCCGTCAGTATTGCGAAAGCTTTTTCGACCGCCGCGCGTGCCCGCGCCTCGAGACCTTCAGAATCCGCGCTTGCAATTGGATGGTCAATCGTTGCGAAAGGGTGAGCAGGGACGCCTTGGACGCGGGCCATAAGTTCCGCTGCATCAACAAAAGGTACGGTCATAATACTCATGGCAGGGATCCCGTTTCGCTCAGCGATGACTGCGTCGTGCAAACTGCACGACGAACAGCTCCCTCAGTCCCCGACTCCGCTAAGGACAGCATCCCAACCCATAGCTTCGCGCATCAATTCGTCCTCGGCAGGAGCGCTGTAATTAGATTTTATTCGACGCACTACGTCGGCAACTTCGTATTCGTCGCGGAGGATGGTTTCGACTCGATCGAAAAAAGGTGAAGTATTTTCCTTACCGTTAGACAGCAAACCAATTACCGCACCTCGAAAGGTCTTCAAACGATTAGGAACCGTCGACGGATTAGGAAATTGTTCGTGGCTAGGGTCTAGTAACTCCATTTATGGAACCTCACAGTCGACGCATGCACCCACGGCTACTGTAGCTGCGCGGCTCTTTGTTCCCAGCCACGGCGGAATCACTTGGGCAAATCCACCTGCAGGACCTCCGGCAGCCACAATCATTAGATCATTGGGTGACTCTAAGGCCCTGTATTCTCGTTCCGCGCGATCTTTGACCACTGAGCCCTTGCCAACTTCCCCCCAAGCTCCTCTCTTCACATATGCCCGTTCAAAAACGCGGTTCTGTATGTCAGCCTTGCTCCACCCAGCTTCATCGAAGTGCTGCCGCAACTGGGGAGGAACAACAACTACATAGTTTCCAGCCCATATGGAGTAGTTGAGCTGATTAGCTCTGATTTCTGCTGCAATCGTCTCGCAAAGTTCCTCCGGTTTGGTGGTCCACTCGTTCATAATTTGTCTAGGCGCCATACAGGCAATGGCCGTGACTGCAGATAGACCCGAGATTCCCAATCGTTCTTCAGCTAACGAGGACCATGGAGAGTTTTCTTCGTCTTCGACAAGGCAATATGAGAACTTCCCAGGGTGACCTAGCGTCGAGCGATCAATTTCTCCTGGTCTCACATCAAGCAAATTCATAAGGGCCAGCCGCACAGCCCGACCGACTACCGATGAAGCTCTATCTGTGTTCCCAAGCGCATTAAACGTGCCTAGCATCCCAAGTTGCTCACGGATCGGACCATTAACAATCAACAACACTGCACACCCACCTGTCGAAGCCGTTGCTCCATGCAAAAGAAACTCTGGTTGCAGCATTGCGGTAAATGCTGTCACCACAAGAGGAAAGTGCTCTGGCAAACAGCCTGCCATAACACTATTGACGGCTAGCTTTTCTGCAGTGATCAGGCGCTCACGTACTGGCTCGATCCCTACGAGGTGGTCCGCTGGCAACAGGGCCCAATCAAGACAAGCTTGGACTAGTTCGGGAGTCGGTGGAATTATTGGCAGACCATCGGTCCACCCATTTAAATAATAGGTCTCTTGAGAGGTAAGAAAATTCTCAGTTGTTACTCGCGATGAATCCAATTCCACAACGGCTGATCCTTAGACAGTAGCGGCCAAACTATCTCCTCCGATAGGAAGAGCTGCTACATCGATGCCATAAAGGTCAGCGCTATTTCTGCACAAGATGTCCTCTGCTTGCTTGTCAGTCAAGTGGGCCGCGTGTTCATCGAGCATTTCTTGGCTCCATGGCCAGGTACTATCGCTGTGCGGAAAATCATTTGCCCATAGCAATCGCTCGTGATTCACATGATCCACCATTTTGAAGGCAATCCAGTCGTCCTGAAAAGTGGTGTAGATGTGCTGACGGAAATACTCGCTAGGTAGCTTTGATAACTCTTGTCCAGGTGGCAGCCAGTAGCGGTGTCGCTTGTACGCGTGATCCATTCGGTACATGTAATGAGGAACCCAACCTGCGTCCGCCTCAACGCAGACAACCTTGAGGCCCTCGTTTCGTTCGAATACGCCACCGAAAACCAAAGTCCCCATGATGTCTTGATTCGCGCGGATGATGGTCATAAACGAGTTGGCTTTCGGGCCTCGGGGCCGTCCAGATTCACGCGTGGTGAGTATGTGCCACGACAAGGGAAGTTGTAGGTCAATCGCAGCTTGCCAGAAGGGGTCCCATTGAGGGTCGTCGTAATCAAATTCAGTGCCTGGGTTTCCGGGCATCATTACGCCGCGCATTCCTTGATTCTTCATTCTCATCAGATCATCAATCCCCTCTTCAACCGAGCGGAGAGGGGTTTGGGCTATGGCTAAAAGCCGATTGGAATCCACGGAACAATAATCTGCGATCCACCTGTTATAAGCGTCCATGGATGCTTTCTTGTAATCAAGATCCGGATGATTACACAAAACCATCCCAACTGATGGGTAGATCACTTCTGCCGAAACACCGTCGCGGTTTTGGTCCGCGATCCGATAGTTCGAATCCCACCCACTCCTGGGCAGATCCTCCCATTTCGCTTTAGGGTTAAGGTCCTCTGCAGCCTGGCCTGCCGCCGCTATCAAGCCCATATTGATGGTTCTTTTCATCCCATCAATTACGTACAGATCACCTTTGTCGTCGGTTTCTACTACGTGCGGCGCTACATGTCGCCACTTTGGGTCGATGTAATCGATATACGTATTGGGAGCCTCTGCAATATGAGAGTCCGCTGAAATTATCGGATAGTCAACCTTCACTGGGTCCCCTTTCCCTGTAATGGCATGGTAATGACATCGCCTCAACGTAGCAGGACCAGTGATAGCAATGAACTGTGCACACTCTGATCGAGAAAATACGTGATGGGGAGCAGCTGCTAGTCCTTTGCTTTGCGACCTTTCTCGTTATGGCTGGTCAGGGTGTAGTGGGGCCTGTTCTGCCTCTGTACGCCAGCAACTTCGGAGTAAGCACTTCGGTCGTCGGCTTGACCTTGACGGTCTTTGCTCTGGCCCGGTTAATTTTGAATATTCCAGCTGGAATCATTGCGGATCGGTTCGGGAGACGGGTCTTGTTGGTCGGCGGACCCGTGCTCACATCGATTGGAATGTTCGGATCAGGGCTAGCAACGGGCATCGGCTCTTTGCTTATGTGGCGCTTCGTTGCGGGCGCCGGCTCAGCCTTCTACATGAGCGGAGCTCTGATTTATCTAATTGACATTGCGCCACCTAACCGCCGAGCGCGCTACGTAGCAACTAATCAGTGGGCTTTGAGTGTCGGTGTGGCAATGGGACCAGGAATCGGCGGACTCGTTGCCGAAAGATGGGGACTTGCAGCACCGTTTTACCTAGTTGGGGTACTAGCGGTCTTTGCTGCCACATACGCAATTTGTCGATTGCCTGAAACTCGCACTCTCACAGCATCGCCGACAGATTCGACCAAACCTAAAGGCGAGGTGGCACAGATAGTAAAGAGTTTGCCTTTTCTTGCGATTGCATTTGTTACGGCAACAATTTTCATGACTAGAGCAGGCACTCGCGCCACTCTTGTCCCATTGCAAGCTGACGCAAACCTCGGATGGGGACCTGGCGAAATCGGTCTGGTCTTCACCGCTACTGGAGTCATGACGCTATTTACACTCTGGCCCGCAACGTGGGCGACGGAGAATATAGGCCAAGGTTGGGTAATAGCTTTTTCGGGTGTCGCTGCAGGCTTGGGCACCTTGGTCATTGCCTACAGCGGAACTTCTCTCTGGTTCATAACTGGGAACGTCATTCTGACATTAGGCACGGGCACTGCAGGCCCAGCGCCAGCAGCATTCGTTGCAGACCTTTTTCCTGAGCATCTGAGGGGATTAGGGGTTGGGCTTTACCGATCCGCCGGTGATGTTGGCTTCGTAATCGGACCGCCCGCTTTAGGTTGGATTAGCGACTCATTTTCGATGGCTGCAGCATTCCAAATCGCTGGCTTTCTGGTGGCTATTGCCGGCGCACTATTCGTGATGTGCACTCATCGCACCCGGCTACGAAGTTGAGGTAAAAGGTTTCTAGTAAATCTTCGTTGAGCCGTCTCCCGCTTCACCGGCTCGAGCATTTTTCAGATCTTGGAAGCTGCCTTTCGCTAGTGCAGCTATATCACCACTTATCGTCTGCATCATGAATCCCTTGTCTCGCCGATTATTAGCGAGAGCGACTGTCGAGTGAATTCCAGCAACTTTTCCCGCACTCTTACAGCATTCAACGATATGTTCCAAGACTTCTTTGTATTCCTGGTTGTCATCGCTGTAATTGGGGCCATAGCCGAAACTCAACGAGAGGTCTGCGGGTCCGACATAGATTGCATCGACCCCTTCTACAGAAAGAATGCCGTCAAGATTTTCGACCGCATCGCGAGTTTCAATCATGGGGATGCAGGCGTTGGTCTCATTAGCCGTGGGGTAGTAATCTTCACCTTCGTTTCGGGCTCGCGCTCCAATAATCGTTGGCCCATAGCTCCGCTGACCAAGAGGTGGGTACTTAGTTGCTTCGACTGCTCGCACGGCTTCAGCTACCGAATTAACCATGGGCACAATTATTGCTCTCGCCCCTGCGTCAAGCATTCGTCCAATGATTCCCGGTTCGTTCCAAGGGACCCTGCATATCGGAGTGCCACTTCGCCCAACGTTTATAGCTTGAATCATTGCCGCAGCAGCTTGGTAGTCAGCTATTCCGTGTTGCATATCAACACAGACATAGTCGAAGTCCACTCGCGAAACGACTTCGGCGGCGTGTGGATCCGGTATCGAAAGCCAACTGCCCAATACCTCGTTTCCTGCTGCCCACTTTTCCATCAGAGAATTTGACATTTCTGGCTTCCTTCGCCTTTAGAGCCGACCGGACTTCGGCTCACCAGAGCAACATTATGTTGTTAAGGAAAGGTGAGAAGGCCACGTTTGAAACTCCTTTGATTTCTATTAACGAAAATCAATTGCCTCAGAGTGCGCTTGATGATTGCATGCGTCTGTATGGCTTCCTTGTTGGCTTTGCTTACCGCAATTCTCTACGGCTCGGGAGATTTCTTTGGAGGTGTTTCCTCCCGTCGTAATTCCACTATTCAAGTGCTCTTCACTATTTCTCTATTAGGAGCGGTGCCTCTTTGTCTTGTAGCCCCGTTTGTAGCAAGCGGCATCGATATTCGCGATTGGGTCTTCGGCAGTTGCGCTGGCATTAGTGGATTAGTCGGCCTGGGTCTCTTATATAGGGGATTATCTCGAGGTCCCATGGCAGCTTTCGCGCCCATTTCAGCGGTTGCGGCCACAGCGCTGCCAGTGTTTTGGGGAGTACTGCGCGGCGACGAACAACTATTAAGAACATGGTTTGGGATTTTTGTTGGAATGACAGGTGTGTTCATTTTGAGTATGCAACGCGGAGCGGTTTCTGCCCGGGTGCGCAGTTCGGTTGTGGTTGAAGCGCTGCTATCGGGTGTTGGTTTCGGCCTATTCTTCGCTCTTTTAAGCGAAACGAGCGAAACCGCTGCTCCGTGGCCGATTGTTGCTGGGCGCACATCAGCGATCGGGCTGATTTTGATTGTTTCCGCGTTGAGAGGCTCATCGCTGCGTCCTCAAGGAAACTGGGTAGCGCTTTTTCTATGTGCTACCTGTGACACAGGCGCAAACGTCGCCTTCCTCTTCGCTCTGAAGTACGGGCAACTGGGGTCGGTAGCTGTGATCGCAAGCCTCTATCCAGCAGTGACGGTTCTTTTAGCTCGTTTAATTCTCAACGAACGCTTAACACCTCAAAGGTTTTTGGGCGTGTTCCTAGCGGTTGTTTCCGTGTTACTTATCAGCGGGGCTTAGGTCGTTAGCTAAGTATGTCATTGAGAATCACATTGCGTTGATTCAACAACATTGGTCCCACCTTGGCGACGTACTCCAACCATGCCGGGTCAGAAAACAATGCCTGACGCTTTTCGGTTCGCTCCTCGAAACTCTGGTATCGCCACATATGGATCACTTGGTTCAGGTCACCTACTTCACTTACGTAGTATCCAACTGGCTCACCCAAGTGGCTTTTTTGAATCGCGAAACCTTCCTCAAGGTACCTACCGACATAAGCGTTTGCGGTGCCGGGTTTCAATTCATAGACACGCATCTCAACGAAACTCATTGTTACCTGCAACTTTCTCTTCGAGGCTATCTCTTAGCGCAAACCTGTTTCGCCGATTCGTCGATCTTGAAGAACCGGAAAACTCTTTCTTGTATTCGCAACAACTTGCTCATCTACGTCTGCCAAAAGCACGGTTTCGGCAGAAGCCGCGGAAAACATTATTTCACCCCAAGGGTCTATGAGGGAGCTGTCTCCCAGATACCCAAGACCATCGCCTTCTCCTACCCGATTGACCCCCAGGACGTAGCTTTGATTCTCGATTGCGCGAGCTTGAAGCAAGTTTTTCCAATGCGCGCGACGATGCCCCGGCCAATTAGCGGGTACAACGAAAAGGTCTGTCGACTCTGCTAGTTCCCAGAACTCGTTTGCAAACCGCAGGTCATAGCAAACGAAGAACGATATTCGCACGTCTTCGATTTCGGTCTGGAGGAACTCTGTTCCAGCGCCGTAGTTTTCCGGTTCCTTTGAATAACTGAACGGATGAATTTTTTTGTACCTTAAGACATTCCCATCGGGGCCAGCCAAAACCAACGTGTTGTAGGCAATTTGATCATCCCACCTAGTTGGCACCGAGCCCGAAATCCAGATGCCATGCCTAGTGGAATGTTCGACGAGAAACTCGTAACTTGGCCCTTCTAATGATTCAGCGCACTCAGCTGAGTTCATGGTGAACCCAGTCGAGAACATCTCGCTTAAAACTACCAGCCGTGCTCCCCCACCAACAGCGTGCTCGACCTGAGGACTTAACCGACGAAAGTTTTCGGATGGCTTTTCCCAAACAATGTCATGTTGAACTGCTGCGACGCGAAGTGTCATTTGAGTCTCCCAAGTCGTTGTACTGCATCGCTCAGCACGTCGAAACTTTTACAGAACGTGAAACGAATCAGATGCCTGCCTTCATGTTCGTTGTCATAAAAGACGACATTAGGGACGGCCACGACTCCTACCTTTTCAGGCAATTGCAAACATAGTTCGAGGCCGTCTTCAAACCCAACTGATCTAGCGTCTGCGGTGACGAAGTAGGTGCCTTGGGATCTGAAAGTTTGAAATCCTGCTGATTCGAGACCTTCCGTCAGAAAGTCTCTCTTTTCACGCATATCGGCCAGAAGATTGGCGTAGTAATCATCACCAAGTGATAGTCCCTTGGCAATGGCATATTGAAAGGGACCACCACTGACATAGGTGAGGAACTGTTTCGCTATTCGCACCGCTGCAGTTAGTTCCGGTCTGGCGCAAACCCAACCAATCTTCCACCCAGTAAACGCGAAAGTTTTTCCACCTGAGGAAATAGTTACTGTGCGTTCACGCATTCCCGGCAGAGAAGCTATGGGGATGTGCTCCCCCTCAAAAACTAAATGTTCATAAACCTCATCAGTCACTACTAGCAAATCTCGATCTATTGCAGTCTCTGCAATAAAACTGAGTTCCTCCTTGGAAAAGACTTTGCCGGTCGGGTTGTGTGGGGAGTTAAGTAAAATCAACCGAGTCTTCGGCGATAGTGCGTTTAGGAACTCTGCTTCGTTAAAGCTGTAGTCGGGCGGGCGAAGCGTAACCACTCTTTTGGTTGCACCGGCCATTGCAATGTTGGCTCCGTAAATGTCGTACCAGGGTTCGAAGGTAACTACTTCGTCCCCGGTCTCACATAGTGCCAGCACAGCAGCGGCTAAAGCCTCCGACGCGCCGGCCGTTACCAGGATTTCTGTGTCGGGGTCGTAGCTCAGTCCATAAAAGCGTTTTTGGTGATCACGAATTGCGTGTCGGAGCTCGGGCACTCCAATGCCTGGTGGGTACTGGTTCCCCAAACCCGAGGCTATTGCGTGGGTCGCCGCGTCTTTAACTTCCTGAGGACCATCGGTATCAGGGAAGCCCTGTCCAAGGTTGACTGATTTTGTCCGCAAAGCTAGTGCAGACATTTCAGCGAAAATAGTTGCGCCGAAGCCTTGCAAACGGGCATTTAGAAAGGGTTGTCGTGAACTCACATTTGACACGTTACGACCTAATGAGTCGTCACTTCTCCTCATCTTTGTATTGCGCTATGCGAAGGCGCCAAAGGTGCGCTTGACTATCACTATGACGACGCAAAGATCAAACGACCCCGTCCCTGCTCGCTACGACATTTCTGGTGTCGATTTAAGTTCGGTGGACGGAGTCTTGTCGAGCACGAGATCGGTGCGGCTCCGACTTGATCTCGAGCGTTCAGTTCCCAATGAGCTTATCCTCGACTGTATTGACCTCGCTGAACAAGGCCCAGGAGGCGGGAACCAATCAAGTCGCAGATGGCTGATTATTCGTGACAGCGAACAGAAACAGAGGCTCGCTGATCTGTACTGGGAGTCAGCTGGTAAGTGGATGGCATCGGCGAGAGACAAATTGGTAGGCACCGATCATCGCAACGCCACAGTCATGCGCTCTGCAGCTCACTTAGCCGAAAACCTAGCGGACGTACCCGCGCTGATTATCCCTTGTATCTGGGGAGTTCACGATGACAGCAAAAAACCAGGACTTTTCGATTCTGTTGTTCAATCAGCATGGAGTTTTTGTCTTGCAGCAAGGGCTCGGGGGCTCGCAACCGCTTGGACTACTGCCATCTTGAATGACGATGCTGAGTTGAGAGAAGTTCTCGACATTCCAGCTGGCGTAACCCCAGTTGCATTATTACCCGTGGCATTCAGCAAAGGTGGAGATTTCGCCTCTATTCCTAGACGGCAAGCCGAAGAAATTTCTTATTTCGACAGTTGGGGCCGGACGTGGGAAAGCCGCGATGACGAAGAGCCGCGCAAAATCAGCGAAGGCCCCGGGGTCACGGTCGAAGTAGATATTGATGCACCGCCCGCGAAGGTTTGGGCACTCGTGACTGACATCAACATTGGCGCTCAGTTTTCGGAAGAATTCCAGGGCGCTGAATGGGCGCCCGGATTCGAAAAACTGGAGTTAGGAGCCCGTTTCATCGGTACCAATAAACATCCCAAGATTGGTGAATGGCAAACAACCTCTACCGTAACTGAACTCGAAGAAAACGAACGCTACGGGTGGGCTGTAGGTGAGGATGAGGAGACCGCTGCAGCGCGTTGGCGCTGGGAAATTGATGAGCTTCACGGTCGACGTTGTCGACTACGTCATACTGTCCGGCTCGGCCCAGGGTCATCGGGGCTAACCCCAGCGATTGAAGCAATGCCTGACAAAGAGGCATTGATCGTCGGTCGTCGTCAAGAAGAACATCTCGCGAACATAAAGAGATGTGTTGACGGCGTAAAGGCGCTTGCTGAGAGTTCGTGACAGGCCGGTGGGCTCCAAGCCCCACCGGAGAATTCCATTTGGGAAACCTTCGAACTGGCCTTTTAGCGTGGCTATTCGCTCGGTCAACGGGAAGCGAATTCTTGTGGCGATTTGAAGATCTGGATGCCGCCGTTCGCAGGGAATTTTACGCAGCACAGCTTGACGATTTTTCCAGGCTCGGTTTGGATTGGGACGGCGGGCCTATCTTGCAGCGAGATCGCCTAGATATCTACCGAGATGCCCTTCAAGATCTAAAAGATAAAGGACTGACCTATAACTGTTGGTGCACCAGGAAGGAAATTCGCGAATCCGTCAGCGCGCCCCACAACGGCTTACCCGACGGGGCTTACAACGGAAGGTGTCGATGGCTAAGCGCTAAGGAGATTTCGGAATATGAGCGCTCAGCTAGGTCCCCAGCGACCCGAATTATTACCAACGGTGAACATTTGCAGTTTGAAGATCGACAAGTGGGCCTTTTCGAAGGGGCCATCGATGACTTTGTCCTCGCTCGAGGTGATGGAACTCCGTCCTACAACTTGACATCAGTGGTTGACGATGCCGCTATGGGGGTGACGGAGGTTGTGCGAGGCGACGATTTGCTTTCGACAACGCCACGACAACTTTTTCTCTGCGAACAGTTAAAGCTTAAAGCGCCTACCTATGCGCACGTGCCTCTGGTCCTCAACAGCGCAGGGAAACGGCTGGCGAAACGGGACGGGGCAGTCACTCTGAGCCAGAGAATCAGTATGGGGGAATCAGTTGTCGAGGTACTTAACTATCTACTCTCAAGTCTTTCACTTGATTCTGTGTCAACAGTCATGGAACTGGAACTCGTAGCCAAAGTTTTTAATCCAACCAAGTTGCCTCGTCACGCATGGATTTTGGATATCTGACCTGCACTTAGCTACCGCCAAGGCTCGACAATGATCTTGGCATGAGCTTCAGGGTCGCCTAAATCCTCGAAAGCTTGCGCCACGCCCTCTAAACCGACACGTCCCGTAATGAGTTCCGTTACTGGAATTTCCCCTTCGCTTATTGCACGTAATGTGTCAGAAAATTCCTCGGAGGTATAGCCCAACACAAACTGAATGTTTAATTCTTTTCCAATTCCAGTCAACGGGCGAAAATTATCTTCTTCCATGCACACCCCGACCACAACAATGCGCGTGTCCTTCACAGCGCCGTGCATTATCTGGTTAACGACACCCGGTACCCCTACACATTCAAAGATGACGCCAGGCTTAGTACTTCCGTTGAGAGCCCGGTCATTTGAATCATTGGCGCTGCTATTGGCGGGAAGAGAAAGGTCACGCCAGCTGCGATAAGGGGACTCTATCGCAGGGTCGATGACCTCATCCGCTCCCATAAGCTCAGCAAGTTCTCGCCTGCGAGGCGAAAAATCCGCCGCAATGATTGGCCCAAGCCCCTTCTGTTTGAGAGATGCGACCACCGCTAAACCCACGGGTCCACAACCAATCACGAGACAAACATCTTTGGTTGACACCATAGACTTTTCTACGGCATGGCGACCAACAGCCATCGGTTCCGTGAGAGCTGCCTCAGCGGGTGAGAGCCCATTTGTAACAGGAAGCAGGAAGCGGGAAGACAGAAGCATGTGCTCCGCGTAACCGCCGGGAAAATCATTCGAATAACCGATTGTGTGCAATCTGTCGGGCCTGAGGAGCACCGGCATCGAGCAAACGATATCCCCTACTTGAACGTTGTCTAAGCACCCGATACCAAGTTCAACTACTTCTGCACAAAACTCGTGACCCATTACTAGATCCTCGTCAGCGTTGTATATAAGAGGGCCTCCAGTCTCCTTTTGGCTTCTGACCATCTCATGCCCGTGTCGAAGAGCATGCAGATCGCTGCCGCAAATTCCACACGCCAACGTTTTTACGAGAGCTTCGCCAACGCCTGGAACTAAGTCCTGTGCCGAATCAACAACGATTTTCCCCTGTCGTGTAAACGCTGCCTTCATTGGCTTCTCCCCCGCTAGATAAGTTTAGAACGCCTTAACAAGTGGGCCAGTATGAAAGTGGCCGAGCCTCAGGTGGCGGAACATTTCGGTGCGCCAACATTTCCAAATCGTTAGCTAGCACGGACCTGGTGTCCCCGGGGTCAATAATCTCATCGATTCTCATGGTGCCCGCCGCTTCGTAGGGATTTGTTGATTCACCAACTTCTTGTACTAACGCAAGTCGTTCCGACTCACGTTCTTCAGGTTCTTCTATTCGAGCAAGTTTTGAGCCGAACGCGACGTTCACTCCAACCTCAGGGTCCATAAAACCGATCTCTGCGCCCGGCCAGCTATAAACACCCAGTGCGGGCATTAAGGAGCCGTTCATCGCCTGCCATGCCAGACCGAAAGCCTTACGTATACAGACAGTCAATGTGGGAGTCGATGAGTTTTGCAGTGCATGCATCATTCTCATACCCCAATGCAACATGAGTTCATGCTCTACTCGTTCTCCAACCATGAAGCCCGGCACATCAGCCAAGAAAACCATGGGGATGTTGTAGGAATCACAAACTGTGGCCAGCCTAATTATCTTGTGACAAGCCTGCGGGTCTAGCGTTCCAGCTCCGAACATCGGATTGTTCGCTATCACTCCTACAGAGAAGCCGTTGAGCCTCGCTAAGCCGCAGACGACATTTCGGGCATACATCGGCTGAATTTCCAACATAGAGCCAGGGTCAACGATCCTGTTTACGACGCGCCGCATATCGTATCCCCGCGTTCTTTTTGCAGGCACCAGGTCCGCCAACTCGGCGTCATGGTCGAAGGAACCTTCGGGCTCATGGCGAGGAGCTGTCTCCCACGCATTGCTAGGTAAATAAGAAAGCCACTTCCGTATCGCCTCATATGCTTCTTGGTCAGTGTCCACACCAAGATCAATCTGCCCGGTCTTTCGGGCGTGAACATCTACACCGCCCACATCTTCGAAAGAAATCAATTCACCGGTTGCGATCTCAAATACTTTCGGAGACGTGACGGCAAGACACGAGCCGCGAACCATTACCACATAGTCCGATAAGGCCGATAGGAACGATGAGCCACCAAACGATTGACCCGTCACCATGGTCGCCATGGGAACTTTGTGACGTCGTTTCGCAAGTTCGAAAAGGCCACCAGGCTCACTAATTCCTTCAGCGCCCATTGTGTCAGGAATTCGAGCGCCACCAGTTTCGCCAAAATGGACAATTGGGACACCCATCGCCATCGCTCTCTCATAAAGGCGATGTTCTTTTCTCGTTCCTACAATTGAGCTGGAACCTCGATAAACGGTGATGTCATCTCCGAATACTGCTACTGGACGACCATCAACGGTTCCATGGCCGCCAATTTTTCCATCACCAGGCGTTTTCTCTCGTTCTTCGACCCGCAACGAACGACTGAAGGTCCCAATCTCTCTGAATGTTTGTTCATCAAGAAAAGCATCAATGTGTTCTCGGACTGTTCGATCTCCTTCGGTCGACATTTTCGCAACTTTGTCAACGCCTCCCATTTCATTACGGACGCGACGAGCTCGATCGTGCAAGTCCGCAGTGAGTTCTGAGTCAGTCATTATGCATCCTCCAAGTCGTAGTCAGCTATCAACTGCGCATATCGCTCAGCCAATTGCTCGGGCGGCCTTGCCGGCACCATTACTTGACTGACTCCCGCTTCGACTAACTGGTCCAAGTGACTACTATCTCCATTTGAAGAGGTCCAGAGCTCAATTTTGGCGGGGTCACGCCCAGCTTTTTCCGCGAATTCTTTCGCAAGGGAATGGAGCGATATAAGAGTTTCCACGGGCCTTTCAGCAGGGAAAAACACGTCCCCGAGTTCACCTGCTCTTTGCGCGGCTCGATTTGAGTGCCCTCCAACAAGGATCGGTATGGGCTGTTGCGCAGGTTTCGGTTGACAATATACGGGATCAAAGTCCACGAACTCACCGTGAAATTCAGCTTCACTTTCGGACCAAAGGACCCGTAACGCAGCGAGATATTCGTCCGTCCGAGCACCCCTTGCTTCAAACGGAACGCCTAAGGCATCGAATTCTTCGCGAAGCCATCCAACACCAATCCCCAGATCTAATCGGCCGCCGCTAATCCGATCAAGACTTGCGATTTCTTTCGCAGCAATTAACGGGTTACGTTGAGGAAGAATCAAAATACCAGTCGCCAGCCTGATAGTGCTGGTCGCTGCGGCGGCAAAGGCCAACCAAATAAGTGGGTCGGAGTGGTCAAGTTGACTAGCGCCCTTGAACAAGCGTCCCCCTTCGTCGTACGGATATTTCGATGCGTACTTCACAGGAACCACCGCATGCTCGACCGCCCAGATCGAATGGAAACCGACTTCTTCAGCCTTTTGAGCTAATTCAATCGCGGCGGTTCCCTCCACATTGCTCATCAAGTTCGCTGACATCAACCCAAACTTCATAGGCCGACCTTTCTATTCGTTAAACACCTAGATCAGATTTATTCGCCAATAATTGCATCAATCGCTCTTAACTTCCCGGGACAATGACACCGTGTACCGGTGGCGCCACATCAGATTTTCCCGCCATCGAAGTCAAAAGCTCTGAAGTTTCTTCCAGGTCAACTTCCTGGCGCGTAAGCAGATCGAACGGAAACTTTTTTTCTGCGAGTAATGACAACGCCTTTCGATAGACAGGAGCGTCGACACCCAACGCTCCTTTAAGGGTGAGTTCCTTCCAAATAATCGCGTCAGCATTCAAGCCCGGAGCCCCTTTCTGGCCGCGTACCCCCGCCATAACAATTGTGGCATCGACGCTACTTAACGCAACAGCCTGGCCCAGCGCTCCGGGAGCGTTAGCAGTAACGTCAACTACAACATCTGCTAAACGTCCACCTGTAGCCGATCGATAGCTTTTCACGGGATCTGATTCCGCTACATCAACTACCAAATCGGCACCCAGCGCTTTTGCTAGTTCAAGTCGCGGGTGGTCATTAGACCCATACCCGGTAACCGCTATAAATTCAGCTCCGGCATCTCGCGCCGCAACTAGCGCACATAAACCTCGGATACCAGGGCCAAGAATTGCAACATAATCTCCCGGTTGGGTATCAGGAATTTCCACTCCCCATTTGATGCCAGCACCTAAGGGATTGAAAAGGGTCGCCTCTACCGAGGTCAATTGGTCAGGGACGGGGAGAACAAGCGAGTCAGGGCTTAAGTAATGGTGCGTGGCATAACCGCCATAAAGCGCCGGTTGTCGCTCGGTATTTATCATGCCGTAGAGGTCTGTCTGTCCATGCTGATCACAGCGCCGATAAGTACCCTTTAGACACTGAGCGCATCTGCCACATGCCTGCCAACATTCAACTGCTACGCGGTCTCCGACGCCGACTCCCCACTTTAAGGCTGCTACTTCTCCAATGGACTCAATCGTGCCCACGGTCTCATGTCCCGGTATCACCGGGCAGGGAGCAGCAATTTGCCCCGTAAACAACTCATGATCTGTTCCGCATAGGCCACATGCTTCGACGCGGAGCACAGCATCATCCTCTTTTGTCTTCGGTATTGGAAAATATTCGATCCGGAGATCTTCGGTTCCGTGTAAGACTGCTGCTCGGGCTTCCCCCATAAGGCAAGACGCTAGCGCTTCGCAACTCGCGAGTTTTTTCTCAGGATTGGAAAGTTAGTCACGGGAACCTAGAGCTAGGCAGTTCGATTATTTTCTCGAGTTCTCAAGCTCTTCACAGGGAGGAGCGATCACTTTTGGCCCTAACGGAGCGTAGTCTCCTAGCCGTGAGACGCCTTTCAGTAATTTTCATATTCGCATTGTCTGCCATAATTTTGGGTTGCAGCAATTCAGATTCAGCTCAGGATCCGGAGAACACAACAGAATTTTCTTCCTCTGACACTTCCTCCCCGAGTACTACTGGTTCTGCTCAGCCAGTCGGCCCTTGGGTCAACGTTTCAGATGCTTCAGATAGGCCTTCTATCGTTGTTATACCCAACAAGCAAGCGCCAACTGATCTAGCAATTAGAGATATACGAGTCGGTGTCGGTAACAAAGTCGAAGCAGGCGACGTAGTTGAGGTCCACTACGTCGGCGCCCTTTTGGCAGATGGAACCGAATTCGATGCCAGTTGGAATCGGAGTGAGACTTTCTTCGTACCTATCGGAGTAGGGGCTGTCATTCCAGGTTGGGATCAAGGGATTGTAGGCATGCAGGAGGGAGGGAGGAGAGTTCTTGTCATCCCGCCAAGACTTGCGTATGGAACTTCAGGTGCAGGAGGAGCTATACCTCCGAACGCTGAACTGGCCTTCGTTGTTGATCTGCTATCGGTAGTTAATCTCCAACCACCTTCTATCCCGGAGAATGAAGAGGTTGGGAGTTCGCTGGAAATCCGGGACCTCGCAGTCGGTGAAGGGGCAGCAGTTGAAGCGGGCGACAAGGTCACAGTTCACTATCTCGGAACACTCGCAGACGGAACCGTGTTTGACGCTTCGTGGCGTCGTGGAACGCCCTTCACGACAACAATCGGAGTCGGGATGGTTATTCAAGGTTGGGATCAAGGAATCATAGGGATGCGCGAAGGCGGGAGACGACTTCTAAAAATACCTAGCGATCTCGCTTACGGAGAAACGGGTTCCGGCGCCTCCATCCCACCAGATACCCCGTTACTCTTCGTAGTCGATCTCATGCGCATTCAGAACAACCCATAGCGCACTGGGCTTCTGATGCGAAGAGCACTTTCTTTCGTATCGGAGATCGAAAGTTTTGTTCCCTACCGCAGCGAATATGCAAGCAAGTCGCCAACTGGCTAACTTCAGGGGAATGGATAGCATCACTGTTGCTCGCAGCATGCGAGGTTCGTTAGGAATGTTGGCGATGAACTGGCTATTAGCGCCAACTACGCAAAAGAAAGCTGAAGAGGCCGGTATGGGCGAAGGGCTCCGTGCTTACGCTGTTGGCCGCCTTGGAGTCTTAGGGAATTGCCCAGTCGACAACGTCGTTGGAGCCGCTTTCTTCTGGGAACCTCAGCACATGAAATCGATGGTCGAAGAGGGTCGAGCGACTTTTGACCCAATAGAAGGCGGAAAAATCTGGGCGAGAATTTGCCAGGAATACGGATCTCAAGCATTAGCCGAGTTTGAGGGCAACAATCGGTTGGGAGAGCTCCTGGAACGAGTGGTAACGAACGCAGCTCCGCAAGGTGTGCCGACATTCGTAGGTTGGCGCGACCAAGCGTTACCTGAGGAGGCAGGCCCGGCTAAAACCTTCCAACTGGCGCAATGCATGAGAGAACTTCGCTTCGGTCGCCACGCAGTAGCAGTACAAGCCCTGGGCATGGGGCCTCTGGAAGCCATCTTGAGCGGGCCCGCGGGCGAATGGAACGCTGAATTCTTTGGTTGGCCAAAGCCATACCCCGACGTAAGCGATCTAGGTGACGCGCGCAACGAAATTGAAAGCATGACTGATCGGCTACACGCACCTGATTTCGAGTGCCTCAGCGATGGTGAGCGAGAAGAAGTTCGCGACCTTTCGAAAGCTGCTCGAGTTCATGCAACAGAACGAGCCGAGACCACCGAGTTCTAGGAAGACAAGTCGTCGAGCAATGCTTGATGTTCGCCGAGGTATGGTGCACGTTCCGCCGCCCATGGTGTTTTCATAAACCGGTACGGGGCGCCAGGGTGCTCGTAGGAAGCATCAAGATGTTCATAGTAAATACTGTGTGGAAAACCGCGTTCGACGAAATGGGGGTCATGAATCATCTCTTCGGGCGTGTACACGACACCACAGGCCATGCCCCTTTCTTGCAGACCTATAAACAATTCATGAGCCGGCAAGCGCTGTCCTAAAAATTCAATTGCTTCTCGCCCCGATTGGAATACCTCTGCAGCAAGCGGATCCTCATCCAGTTCCAAAATCCCAATCCGTTCGAATTGGTCTCCTAACTTAAGAATTTCATAAGCCGAACAATTTTCGACTAGGCCAAGCTCTTCGATCCAGTCTCGCAAGGCTTGGAATTCATCTCTGGTTCTAGGGGGTACACCTGTATTGAACCACCGCCCATCAGCACACTCGATCTGTGTCCATTCAGTAGGTGTTGGGTGCGCGTGTCGGCCAGTTTGTCGCTCAACTTGGCGCCCTTCGTTCAGCCACCAAAGCGTCGCAAATTCGGTGGTCGCATTTAAGCTCCCTAACATCGAGACATCTATTAACTGACCGGTTCCTGAACCTTCCCGCCAAATAAGCGCTGCAAGTATTGATGGAACTGCGTAGTGACATGCAGTGTGGAACCCTTGATTGCCACCACCTCTAACAGGGGGTATTACATGATCGTCATAGCCACATGACCACACCGGACCGCCTTCGGCTAAAAGGGTGAGATCGGTAGATGGCGGATCTTCTCCGTCGCGGCCATGGTGGGTAACGGACACCCATATGAGCTCCGGGTTTTGTCTAGAAAGCTGTTTCCAGTCGGCGGATAGACCGTCGAGTCGCCCAAGAGGCTCAGCTTCAATAACCACGTCTGCGCTCAGAACGAGGGAGCGAAACTTTGAGATTTCTGCCTCATTGTCCAGATCGAGAACTACAGATTTTTTCGACGTGTTGTAATGCCACCAATGCAGACCATTTTCTTTGTCTGGTCGGTCATGCGCAAATGGCTCCCAGGTTCGAGTTGTGCAACCTCCAGGCGGTTCCACAACCACAACTTCAGCTCCCATGTCAGCAAGAAGCTTGCCAGCAAGCGCGCAACGCTCAGAAGAGAGCTCGATAACTCTATATCCACTCAGGACGCTTGTCGTTTCGCTGGGTCGCATGACTAAATAACCCCTTCTTCGAATAACGTCTCTAGTTCTCTTTCACTACGACCCAGTAACTCTCCAAAAACATATTGGTTGTGCTCGCCTAGACATGGAGCTCCGGACTCAAGAGACCATGGAGTTTCAGACATCGAAATTGGCAAACCTTCGACCTTTGAAGGGCCGATCTGAGAATGTTCCACATTTACCCAAAGCCCGTCGGTTCTGTCGTCGGCTTCGATTCTTTCCTGTGGCTTGAGCACCGGAGCAGCAGGTACCCCAGCGGCAACCAATAGCTGAGACAATTCTCGCTTGTCGTGACAACAGGTCCATTCTCCTATTAAGCGTTCAAGCTCAGCCTCGTTATCAACACGCGATCGGACAGTCTTCCAACGTTCTTCGTACGCCCATGACTGTTGTGCAACTCGCGTTAATTTCTCCCAATCTCGGTCATTTCTGACAGCAATAGCAACCCACTCGTCCTCCCCTAAGGCCGGCCATATTCCGTGCGGACTCATTAAAGGGGATTGTGATCGGTTACTGTTCGGCATATCTGCCCGTCGCATGCCCCTGCCATTGACCTCTGCGTCGAGGCTCGCGACTCCGTTAAGAGTTCCGGCGGCCTCAATGCACGCAAGGTCGACCCATTGACCTTCTCCGCTTCTGCGCCGGTGTAAGAGAGCCATCAAAATGGCCGTTGCCATGTAATAGCCACCTGTGTGGTCCATGAAGGAATACCCCCAGCCCGCTGGTGGCAGTCCAGGGAGGCCTGAAGTATGCGTTAGACCTGACATCGCTTGGGCAATAGGTCCCCATGACTTATATGAGCTGTAGGGCCCAGTTGCACCAAAGCCGTTGTTCGAAACATAGATAATGTCCTCTCGAATTTGGCAAAGATCTTTGTAACCAAATCCCAGACGATCCATGACACCCGCCGCAAAGTTTTCGGTAACTGCATCGCTAACACGCACCAAATCTCGCAGCATCTCTCTAGCTCGTTCATCTCTCAAGTTGAGCGTTATACCTAGTTTTCCGGAGTTGTGGTTATTGAAGGCGCCGCCGGCTTCCAGGCCTCGAGCCTCACCAACCCACGGCGGTACGCCCCTTAGAATGTCCCACTTTCCTTTATTCACTGGATCTTCAACACGTATGATTTCTGCTCCAAAAGCGGCGAGGATCTTGGTAGCACCCGCTCCTGCAAGTTGCCCGGTGAAGTCACAGATTCGGATATTTTCCAAAGCCTGCGGTGGAGTTTTATTCATTGCCGTTCACCCATTTGGCGTAGGCGGCCACCCACATGCGTTGTGCCGATGTTTCGGGAACCGTTATCCCCCTTGCTGCTGTGATTCGACTCATTGCATCTTCAGGCGCGACTCCGAGCTGAGTTAAAATTGCTGCCGCAATTGTCGACGACCGGCCGATACCGCCGCGGCAATGAACGACCACAGATCTACCTTCCCGAAGCGCGTCAGTCAGTTCGTTAATAGTGTCGTCAGCTTCATCGTAAGTATCGGGAATTCCAAAATCAGGAATCGGGAGATTCCTGAATGTAATCCCTGCAGCTTCGAGAGTACGGCCCACTTGATGAAGGCTCATACTCGCTATTTCTTCAGTTGTCAGAAGGGAGAGAACTATTGCGACCTCGTCGCGCACAAGATCTCCTACCTCTCGGTCGAGACCACTACCGCTGGGTGCGGGCGCTGTAGCTAAGCGGCCGGCGGGGGTATCTACCCAGTACAAACGCATTATTCAGCAAGCATTTCACGCGCCCGCATCTGACAGTCTTGCAATCGATTTCTTAGTTCTTCGGTCCAAATTTTTAGGTCCGATCTTTTGGGCTTCCGCCCTTCTAGGCCAATTGGAGGCTCCATGACCTCACCGACAGCGACTGCCACTGGCACTCGCTTTAGGAACTTAGAGCCACTCGGCATCGCCGCCTCCGTGCCAGCTATCCCTACTGGCACGACTGGTGTCCCAGCCTTCGAAGCAAGCCAGGCGGTTCCGTCGAAAATCTCGCCGATTGAATCACCCACCTGCCGCGTTCCTTCGGGAAAGACAAGCATACATTCGCCTGCTTCAAGCATTTCTTTGGCGACTCGCATGGCATCGAGGTCTGCTTCACCTCGTTTCACCGGAAAGGAACCTAAAGAACGCATAGCCCAACCAGCTAAAGCAGGTCGAAAGAGAGAATCTTTACCCAAGTAACGAACGCGACGGTAACTGGAACTTCCGATCAGAGGCCCATCCAAATTAGAACGGTGAGTCGGTGCAATTATCACTCCACCGCTCTGTTGCAGCCGTTCGCGGCCTTCGACTTTCAAGCTAAACCAACGAAACAAGAAAATTCTTACAAATCCTCGCACGCCCTGGAAGAACAGCTTTCCAAAAAAGCCATCGGGCGAGAGCAGTTTTCTCATAATCGGAAAAGCTAGTCGTTACTCACCTTCAGCGTCTCTCCAACGATGCCTGGCTTCAATTTAGATACAGTCGGGGCCATCAATCAAAGCAAGGGGAATCAGAGTGCCTGTTCCAACCGAAATGGTGGGTGACCAAATTGGACCTTTACGCCACGAAGTAGATGCTAGGTGGCTCATGGCATACGCCGCGTCACTGGGCGACACTCAAGACTGCTACTTCGATACCCGTCGCACCGAAGGGATTGTCGCGCACCCAATGTTTGCCGTCTGTCCCGAATGGCCTGTGATCGTGCAAGGAAGAGAGTTAGCGAATAAGTGGGGAATCACTGCTGAAGAAACTCGTCAGTCCGTTCATGCAACACATGATCTAATAATTCACCGTTTGGCCAAACCTGGAGATGTGTTAAGCACCCATCTCACCTATACCGGGGTCGAGAGCAAAAGCCCTGGCGCCTATACGACAATGAAGATCGAGACAGTAGATGCGGCCGGTGAACCGGTGTTTACGACCCATCAAGGTGGAATGTATCTGGGCGTACCCACACAAGGCGAAGATCGACCTTCGCTGAACGAACCAGAGGTTCCCGATCTAGGTCCCTTGCCTGACAATCTTCTGCGCGAAGTCCAGGTTCCGGTAGCTAAAGGCGCTGCACATACCTACACGGAGTCAGCAAGAATTTGGAACCCTATTCACACTGATGCATCAGTTGCTGAAGCTGCAGGTCTACCAGCAATTATTTTGCACGGAACTGCAACTTTGGCTCTCGGCGTCAGTGCGACTATTTCCGAAGTTGCCGGAGGTAACCCTGAGCGTGTTCGCCGGATTCGGGGTCGAATGGCATCGATGGTGCTAATGCCGTCGACAATTAAGGTCAAAATCTTTGACGTGACATCAGTTCAGGATCTGAGCGTCGCTCGCTTTGAAGTGCTCACCGAAGGTGGTGGGCCCGCTATTAATCAAGGCTTGGTCTTTTTCGAAAGTGACTAAGTCGCTAGTAATCGTTCACATGCTGCGCAAAGTGTCCCAGGGTGCGCTGCAAAGCTAGCGACGCCGAAGATTCTTCATAGCTTCCTCTTGCGTCACAGTTAAAGCCATGGCCCGCTTCCTCATATATGTGCACATCTATATCGGGCCATCGATCGGCTATTGCACGAACGTTTTCTAGCGGGATGCCTGCGTCCTCCGCCCCAAAATGAAGCATTAGCGGGGCTTTCGGCTCTTCTTCAAGATGGGGCATGATCTGGCCGCCGTAATACCCCGAAGCGGCTGAAATCTTGTCTGATAGACGAGCGGCCGCCACGTAACAAATCGAGCCGCCCCAGCAATATCCAACTATCCCGACCCCACCTGGTAGGGGGAGGCAATGATCAATCGTTGCTTCGACATCAATAATGACTTGTTCAATCGAGAGATCCTCAAAAGCAATTTTACGACCGACCTCGACGCCGTCATTGTCATACTTCAGTTCGACGTTCTTTTGAACTCGATCAAACAATGAGGGGGCGACCGCTACATAACCGAGGTCCCCGTAAAGGTCGACGACACTACGAATATGGTCATTTACTCCAAAAATCTCTTGAACGACAATTACAAGTCCCTTTGGCTTATTTGGTCCGTCAGCGAAATAAGCATCGAACTCATGCCCGTCAGCAGCAGTCACAATTTCTGCCCTACCGGTCATAGCTATGTAAGTCCCATAAATCGTCGGGCATTCGTATAGATCACTTCTGATCGTAAATCGCCTCTACCGATTCTTTCGAAGGTTTCGTCGAGCTCGGCTAGCGCCCCAGGATAGGTGCAGTCGTAATGTGGATAGTCGGAACCCCAGACGACCGTATGAGCTAAGCCCATATCAGCGAGCTGGGCAAATGCTTCGCCCTCCCCCGCTTCCATCGTCACGAAACATTGCTCAGAGAAAATTTCGGTTGGTTCTCGTTTCAGCTTTGGCACTAGGTGACCCATTGATTCTTTGTGTTCATCGAGTCGGTCCAGCCAGTAGGGCAACCAGCCCAAACCCGATTCGAAAAAGCCGACGCGCAGTTGGGGATGGTTATCCAAGACACCACTTGCGACCATCTCCATGACAGAGGCCATTTGTTCAAACGGATGACAGACCATGTGCACATAAAACTGATTCGTGTATCGAGTGCGTGCAAAACTTTTCATCTTTGAGCCGAAGCTCCCATGAATTGCAACCGTCATATTATGATCTTCTGCAGCGGCCCAAACGCGGTCCATTTCATCGGAAAACAACTCAAGACCGTTGTAGCGCTCAGGTCGGAAAGTCATTCCCGTAAGACCAGCTTGCGCACAAAATTCAATTTCAGCGACAGCGTGGTCTATCGATTGCAGCGGCGTGACGCCTACTCCGAAGAGTCTGTCGGGGTTTTCTGAAACAAAGTCAGACATCCAACGGTTGTATCCGCGAGCATTAGCGGCCGCCACATCCCCATCGGCTATATCACCGGACATTAAATGGACAGAGGGAAACATTAATGCCGCCGCAAGTCCTTCAGCATCCATTACCTTGAGACGTTCAACGGGGTCATAGCTTCCTGGCACAATGTCGTCCCAGGTGACATTTGTGCCATACGCATTGGGAATACATGCAGGAGCTGCACTTGTATCCATGCTCTCATCTTCCACGAACACGCTGTCAGCAGCGCCAGTGGGACGACATTGCATGACCAAGTCTCGGTATTTGGGATCGGTATATTCTTCCCAAACTGAGGTCGGCTCCGCGATGTGAGCATCTGCGTCGTAAACCGGAACGGTTCCATTGGACGCGTATGGTTCTTCAGTGATTAGTGGTGCACCCATAGCACCATTGTTACTCAGAACAGGTCTGCTTTGCTTATCGAGTGGAATGGAGCGTGCGTAAACCGTGGCTCAGCGCAACCGGAACAACCGACAGATGAGTTTCTTGCGGAAATATTTGCCAATGAAGCCGAAGATTTGGGTAACGCCGAGCTGCTAACTGGTCATGGAATTCTTGATGAGGTGAAAGCTCATCCGTTTCGAGTTCGCCTTTCGACATAAACACGTGAGCCTGAAGACTTTCACCGGTCTCATGTATTTGTTCTTCTCGACGAAACATCACCTGGTCATCCCACCAGACGGATGGACTAGCCAGCAGATAATGATCGAACATCGAAGGAGTTTCGAACAGAACGTGAACACCGAAAAGAGCGCTGAAGGAGTGCCCTACAAAAGTTGTTTCAGACACACGGAACTTTTGATTAAGAAATGTTAGGACCTCAGCTGATACCCATTCCCGGAAGGCTTCAGCGCCGCCGAGCTCGGCTCCTGAAACCCGCACGCCCGTGAGCGCAGGAGCATCCACGGCAGTCGTTGTGAAATCCATGGCTCTTAGCTGAATCAC
>DKNM01000052.1:0-9510 GCA_002470695.1 Candidatus Neomicrothrix sp. UBA7388 | reverse complement strand
AAGACGGACCGTGTCGACAACAGTCCCGTATGTCCACATTGCGTCGAAACATAAGTAAAGAGGATGTGCTTCATCTCCGTTTGGATCATAGGTCGGAGGTACATCAATCCACAGCGCATAGTTTCTGCCCACATCAGGGCGCGCTATGCGATGCACATTTGGAGTCCAAGGGAAGCTAACTGATTGCCCATTCACGGAGGCAAGTTTGGCCGATGTTTAGCGAACGCGCTTGCTCTCAGCCCCGGTTTCACCTAGGAATCGGATGTTGAAGAACGCGTTTTGAGGGAGAAAAGGGTGGCAGTACTCCAATCCCATGTCGATGTAAGTGCAGATTGGTTTGAAAAAAATCGCCAAGACATGCTCGAACAGTTGGCAGTAATTGAGGAATTACACGATGAGGCGTCCGCCGGCGGGGGCCCTGCCTCCATGGAGCGCATGCGCAGTCGAGGCAAAATGCCTGTGCGAGAGCGGATACAAATGGTGCTTGACGCCGACGCTCCATTTTTCGAAATAAGTTCTCTCGCCGGTTATTGCACGAATTACGCAGTAGGCGGAGGACTTGTAATGGGCATCGGAGTAATCGAAGGCGTCGAATGTGTGATTGAAGGTAACGACCCGACCGTCTTGGGCGGCGCAATCACCCAAGTAGCGGGGCGCAAACTAATGAGAGCTATCGAAATCGCTCGACAAAATCGGATGCCGTATATCCAATTCGTGGAATCAGCTGGTGGCGATCTGCGCGGCGATGAGGACCCGGAAAGACAGATGATTGAGCAAAGCGATCACTTCGCCGAATCCGGTCGACTTTTCTACGACGTAACTGAGTTGTCGAAGTTACGTATCCCCTCAGTTTCAGTGGTATTCGGAAGTTCAACCGCAGGTGGTGCCTATCAACCAGGCATGAGCGACTACAACATCTTCGTTCGGAACCAGTCAAAAGTTTTCCTTGGTGGACCCCCCCTAGTGAAGATGGCAACAGGTGAAGATAGCGACGACGAGACGCTCGGTGGCGCTCAAATGCACGCTGAAGTTTCTGGTCTCGCAGATTATTTAGCGGAAGATGAAGCTGAAGCTCTTCGGATGTGTCGCGAAGTTGTAAGGCACTTGAACTGGCGAAAGTTAGGACCCGAGCCATCAATGCCCGGAGATGCCCCTGTGCATGACCCGGAAGAGTTACTTGGCTTAATGCCTAGAGATTTACAGGCACTTATCGACTGCCGTGAAGTGATTGCGCGAATCGTCGACGGATCCCGTTTCGAAGAATTCAAAGCACGCTACGGAACAACAGCTATCTGCGGATGGGCATCCATTCATGGCTATCCAGTTGGCCTGATCGGTAACAACGGCCCCCTATTTAGCGAGAGCAGCGAAAAAGCAGCCCAATTTATTCAGCTCTGCAACCAGCAAGACATACCGATTATTTTTCTTCAAAACATCACTGGCTACATGGTTGGTAAAGATTTCGAGCATTCCGGGATAGTGAAAAACGGCTCCAAAATGATTAACGCGGTTTCAAATTCGATGGTTCCGCACATAACGGTGATTCTTGGCAATAGCTACGGAGCTGGCAACTATGGGATGTCAGGGCGTGCCTTCAACACGCGTTTCACCTATTTATGGCCTACTGCCAAAATTGCGATCATGGGCCCTAAGCAGATCGCCGGCGTAATGTCGCTTGTCCGTCGGGGTCAGGCTGCACGAAAAGGCGTCGAATTTGACGAGGAGGCCGATCGCAAAATGACTGAGTCGGTCGAGCACTATCACGAACTCAAATCGCTAGCGCTGTACGCATCTGGCCGAGTGACAGACGACGGTATCATCGACCCGCGAGACACGCGAGACGTGATTGCCTTATCTCTCTCTGCCTGCAGCAACAACAAAGTAGAAGGCGCCGAGGGTTTCGGCGTCTTCAGGATGTAAGGGGCGCTATGACTATTAAACGACTTCTCGTAGCTAACCGAGCTGAAATAGCTCGTCGAGTATTTCGCACAGCACGCGAAATGGGAATTTTCACCGTCGCCGTCTACTCCGAAGGAGACAGCGAAGCTCCATTTGTTGGCGATGCGGATTTGGCGGTAGCTCTGAATGGAACAACTGCCGCCGACTCATATCTCAATGCCGAAAAGATTCTGAGCGCTGCTAAATCTGTTGGCGCAGACGCCATTCATCCGGGATACGGATTTCTTTCAGAGAACGCAGATTTTGCGAAAGCTGTATCTGACGCCGGCATCATCTGGGTTGGCCCGCCACCGTCTGCAATCGCAGCAATGGGTGACAAACTCGCAGCTAAGAGAACCATGGTCGATGCCGCGGTACCAACGCTTCCTTCAGTTGAAGTAACTGATGCAACCGATCTTTCCGCTGTCAGCAAAGATATCGGGTTCCCCCTTCTTGTTAAGGCCAGCGCCGGAGGTGGGGGCAAAGGGATGCGGGTTGTCGATGCCGAGAACGAGTTAGAGGATGCAATCGCCGGAGCCAAACGCGAGGCCCTAGGGGCGTTTGGAGACGACACCGTTTTTTTAGAGCGTTATTTGTCAACACCTAGGCATGTTGAAATTCAAGTTTTGGGCGACCGTTACGGCAAGGTAATTCATTGTTTCGAGCGTGAGTGCTCCATACAACGGCGTCACCAAAAGGTTATTGAAGAGGCTCCCTCACCTGTCTTGTCCCAAATCTTAAGGAATCAGATGGGCGAAGCCGCCGTTGCGGCGGTCGAGGCGATTGGTTACGAGTCAGCAGGAACCGTAGAGTTTTTGCTGAATGGTGAGGGTGACGATGCAGAGTTTTTCTTCCTTGAAGTCAATACTCGACTTCAGGTAGAGCATCCCGTGACTGAAGAGATAACCGGCTTAGATCTTGTGCGCGAGCAAATTCGAATCGCTAATGGTGAGCCTCTCGGTTACGAACAGTCCGATCTGTCTATTTCCGGCCACTCAATCGAGGTCCGACTCTATGCCGAGGACCCGTCCAATGACTTTCTCCCAGCCACAGGTCGAATCAATATTTGGGGTCCTGTGGGAGAGCCAAGGGTGCGATACGACTCAGGAGTCGAATCGGGTTCGGAGGTCTCAGTTGAATTCGATCCTATGTTGGCCAAAGTTATCTCACATGCTCCGACTAGGACTGAGGCGGCTCTCAAGCTAGCTTTAGCTCTGGAGCGGACGCGTCTTCACGGCGTGGTCACCAACAGAGACTTTCTCGTCGCAACGCTTCGACACGAAGAGTTTCTTGCAGGTAATACAACTACGGACTTTATTTCTCGGGTGGAAATACCGGGGCAACGGGTGCCAACTGACTGCGAATTGGAGGACGCCGCAATAGCGGTAGCACTAGTTTCCCAAAGGCTGAATCGAAGGGCTGCCAACTCTCTACCGTTTATGCCTTCAGGGTTCAGAAACAGTTCGATGCCCAGCCAACAAACGTTACTAACCCATGAAGACCGCATATTGGAAATCAATTACAGAGCGCTGCGTAGCGGTTCATTCGAAATACTCATAGGAGATTCGAAAGAGCCCCGATCTGCGCGCCTTATTTCTCTCGACGGAGATCGTTTTGAGATCGAAGTAGATGGTGTGAGGGCAAGCGGTTATGCAGCGCAATTTGCGAATCTTTGGTGCGTCGACATTCCCGCTGGCAGCGTGACGTTTATTGAGAAAAGTCGCTTCCCAGAAGCTGACTCCACTGACGTAGAAGGCGGATTGACCGCTCCTATGCCAGGCAAAATTTTAGCTCTGGAGGTTGCTGCAGGAGACCGAGTAGAAGCCGGCCAGTTATTGGTTCTGATGGAAGCGATGAAAATGGAACACCAAATTGTTGCCGCATTCGATGGATCCATAACAGAAGTCCGAGTTGCCATTGGCGATCAGGTAGATAACGGTCAGCTTTTGGTGGTAATCGCTTCGGATGATAGCTAGGAATTTCAGACCGAAATCCCCGCCGAGCAGATCAGTTGACTCCCCTAGCGGTTTCCATCGAAGCCGCCCACAAAACCGGCCATCTTGTGAGGCTCGTCTCGCACGGGCCGCTGTCGATTAGGCCAATAATGGGAAGGGTCGCCTGCACCAACATGCACCGCGCCGTGCGCCCAGCTATCCGCACCTTGCGCTAATTTGACCTCAGCGGCCAAATAGCGCAGCGCTATCCCACACCTTCGACGCGTACTTAAATTTGGCGCTGATCCGTGCAGTAACAGATCTGTATGCAATGACACCTCGCCCGCTAGAAGTTCGTTAAAAGTCACATCGTTGTACTCGTGAACATTTAGTACTTCGCGATTCAAGACCACAGACCCGTCGAGCGGGAGTTCAGTGTGCACAAGATCACCGTCGAGGTGGCTACCTGCAATGAATTGCATCGCAGCGTTGCTTTGGTCTACGTCATCCACGGCAAGCCATACGGTCAACGACTTAGTGGGGCTGAACGGCCAGTAATTCGCATCTTGATGCATTGGAACTTTCATTTTGTCGCCAGGAAGCTTGCAAAATAGGTGGGTACTCCAGCACACCAACTGAGGACCTAAAATATCTTGGACGTATCCCACCAAAAGTGGATGGTGAATCAAATCCCAGAGAGGCGCGCACACCTGGTGATATTGGTTGATGGAGTAACTATTTCTCCGGTCATCCGCCGAAATCACCTCGTCTATCAACCAGTCAAGGTACCGTCGAAGTTCGCCTACTTCCGATATCCCTAAGCCCGGCAGCGGCGACAAATAACCGTCAGTATTGAATTGCTCAACCTGAGATGTTGTTAAGGACGTGAGATTGTCCAAGGTCGCTGGATCAAAGGCAAACTTACGCTCAAGACCGTCAAATCGAAACAGGTCCTCGCCTTGCACACTGACACCTTAGACCGTTCAATTCGATGCAGCAGCTTTAGCTCATAACACGGAAAGCGCAGAGCAGCTAACCGGTAGGTACGATCCGCTCGGAGTCACTAGGAAATACGAACCAAAACATGAGCACTTGGGCTAGGCAGCAGGCAATTCCCACAGACCAAACTCGGCGCATTGCTTCCAGAGCCGCATAGCCGTTGACAGCGTCGCCGACTAATGCGATCGCCAGTCCAGCCCCAATCGCAATACTCAACTGGAAAACGGTCGTCCGACCTGCACCTGCCATCCCAAACCGCTCTGCGGGAACTTCGGACATTGACGCTCCAACCAACATGGCAAAACTACAACCTGCAGCAACTCCCATTAACAAGCTGGGAAGCATAAGACCAAGTAAAAAATTCGGGCTGGAGCCGGTAAATACGATGTGCGAAAGAAGTCCGCAAACACCGGCAATACCTCCGACAACCAGAATCCGCTGCGGTCCCACTCGATCAGCAAGCCGGCCATTGGTGACTGAAAGGACGGTGGACACAATTGGACCCGGAGCTATAGCGAACCCTGATTGCAAGACAGACCAACCCCATGTCTCTTGGATGAATTCTGGGAGAACGATTAGCCAGCTGAAAAAAGCCACGAGAAAGAAAACGGAACCAATATTGGCCACCGCGAAAGTACGGATCTTGAAGAGCCCAAGATCGAACAGCGGCTCGGCATGAGAAAAAGAGCGCAAGAAGAAAGTAACAAGCATTACTAAACCCGATGCCAAAGAAACAAGTGTGAAAGGTGCTGTCCAACCCCAACTACCGCTTTGCACCATCGCTAGCAGGAGAGCCCCAATACCTAATGATGCTAAGGGGACACTTAACAGGTCCACCTTGTCACTAACTTTGGCGCCTCTACTTTCCATCAGCCAATGGCGTCCGACTAAAAGTGCCAGCAATGCGACAGGGACGTTGACTAGAAAAACTGCTCGCCAGCCAAAGCCTTCCACTAGTAGCGCCCCTAGAGATGGAGCCAAAGCAGCGGCTAAACCACTTACTGCTCCCCACACCCCAATAGCTCTCATGCGTCGTTCTATTGGAAACGCTGAGAGAAGAAGGGCTAACCCCGCAGGATATTGAGCGGCCCCCCCTATGGACTGAACGACTCGAGCACCTATTAATAAAGCCGGCGAGCTTGCTAGGCCTGATAGTAAAGAACCAAAAATAAAGGCAACGAGACCCCACAAAAACACTTTTTTACGGCCAAACCGATCCGCCATCCAACCTGCTGGAAGCAGCAACGATGCGACGCCAATATTGTAGGCAGTTATAACCCATGACAAGGTAGCCGCCTCTGCATCAGGAAACGCCTCAGCTATTTGACTCCGCGCGATGGAAATAATTGTGATTTCCATCGCGACCATAAAGCCAACCAGCGAGGTAATAAAAAGGGTTCTGCGAGCGCCCAATTCTGAGTAGTCGGTCATGTTTGCCGTTAGAGACCAGCCGCCGCTCGATCAGCTGCTACTGCCTCGTCCATTTGAGCCAGAACACTGCCCCGCAGAGCTCGCACAGTAGCGGCGTAGGCTTGCGGATCAAGATTTTCGCCAAATCCTTGCGCTACCTCAATCGCTCGGCTGAGGACATCCTCCGGTGAAATGACCTCATCTAGAAACCCAGCATTTACCGCACCTGATCCGTCAACTAGGCGGGCATTAGCAACTGATACCTGGAGATGACGTTTTGAAAGCCTCTCACTCGCAATTAACAGCGCCCACCGAGGCAGCGTCAGAGCTATTGCAACTTCGTTAAGTCCTATTTTCACCGGTCCGTCAACACCGACCCGATAATCGCATCCGCAAAGCAAAAGAGCTCCCGCAGCGACCGCATGACCCGTCGAGGCCGCCACAACAGGCACCGAGGCGCCGTAAACGTGGCGGATAAATGCCCCTCCTGCTGTCGTCATTTCGGTAATGGCCTTCGAATCACCAGAGTTAATTACTTCTAGGTCGAAACCGGCAAAGAAAGCTTTCTGGTTGCCGGCTATTACAACCGAACGGATCTGTGCATCTGCTTCAGCATCGGCGAGTTCTTGACTCATTGCTACAAGTAACGAAGGAGAAAAGGCGTTGGCCTTTCCGTCATCTACCGAAATGCAAAGTACATTGCCGACGCGATCTGAGGTTAAGGAGGGGTGAGACATGAACGTGACGGTACCGCCGACTAGTCCAATTTGCAGATTCCTGACTCCTAGTTTTCGGACCGAAGGCACAAATAACTAGGCTGAAGCCATGCTCATGGAAATTGGTGAAGCCGATATACCAGTTGTGAAAGCAGATCCTTCTCTTTCAGAAGCGGAACGACGAGAAGAACTTCACCGGCTAACTGGGCAGCATTGGATAGCAAAAGCGGACTTGGGCTACATCGTCACCACTTATGAAGACTGCGCCACGATGCTTCGTGACCGACGTTGGCACAGTGCGCTATCACTTATCGCAGAGACTCAAAATTACAGCAGTGACGAGTGGTCAAGTCGACCTCAACGTCGCAGCATTCTCTCCACTGAGGGAGACGACCATTCACGAATTAGAAGAATTGTGAGTCCTGCCTTTACCCCCAAATCAGCAGACCGGCTCAGACCCTTTATGCGTAACGTAGTTAACGAACTCCTAGATCCAATTTGCGCTCTGGGCACGTCAGAATTTGTAACGGACGTATGCGAACCATACCCAATCCCAATTATCTGTGAGCTTCTAGGGGCTCCACGAGAGGATTGGGCTTTGTTCAGCCGACTAGCAGTAGAAATATTCAAACTATTCAATGGCAACCTAGAACGAGACGCCCCGGCAATAATCGCAGCGAGTGACGAAATGGATAGCTACATGCTCGCTCTAATCGCTGACCGTCGAGCACAGCCAAGAGACGACTTACTTAGCGATCTCATCGCAGCGGAAGAAGAGGGAGACCGGCTGTCAACCGACGAATTGCTATCGATGGCAAATGCAATTCTGCTAGCCGGGACGGATACAACTAGAAATCAGCTCGGCTGCGCTGTCGCTTTGTTTGCGCAACACCCCCGGCAATTTGAAGCCCTTCGGTCACAACCTGAGCTCGTTCCCCAAGCAGTTGAGGAAGTAATGCGGTATCTAGGTGCCGTGCGGGGTACGGGACGCTTCGCTAGCGAAGAAATAACTTACAGAGACTTAGTTTTTCCCAAGGGCACACTTATCTTTCCTAATTTTGTCGCCGCTAATCATGACATCGAAAAATTTGACGAACCATTGACATTCGACATCGGACGGAGTTCTTCTGCCCCTCACCTGACATTCGGAAGCGGAATTCACTACTGCCTAGGCGCTTTTCTAGCCCGAGCAGAATTGCAAGAAGCTTTCACCGTAATCGCTGACCGAATGCCCGGATTGGAACTCAACGGCGACATTTCCTGGAAGCCCATGCAAAATGGGATCTGGGGACCAGAGAAGCTCCCCATTCTTTTCGAAAGTGGCCACTAGCGCACAAGGCAGGGTGGCGAGTCTCTCTTCCATTCAATAAGTTGATGTCAACGACTGCGGCGCAGGGCGTTATTAATCGCAGGGGCGTTTTCGTGGCACAAAAGATCAATCTCCCCACTGCGGCGGACTCGGACTCAACTCGCAGCAGTCCCAAGCCATCCATATTTGATATTAACCCGATAACGCATATGAGCTGGACGAGAGTCATCCTCGTGACACTCGCAGGCGTAGTTTCACACACCTTCGGTCGCGGAACTATGCCGCTTCTTCTGCCAGCAATCGCTGATGACATGAACTTGAGTGCAACGTCATCGGGAGCAATCGGGTCTGTAAATATGGGCGCATATTTATGCGGTGTCGTCGCTGTCACTTACCTCGCCAACAAGGTAAGCCCAACGGCGCTACTGAAATTTGGACTGTGGATAGTGATTACCGGACTTGTTTCGTTAGGACTTGCCTCAGACCCTCTCCAACTGATGTTTGGGACCGCGCTAGCAGGCTTAGGAGGTGCGGGGATTTGGCTAACGATGCCGATTATTGCCACGGCAAATGTTCCCGCAAATAAAAGGGGCGCCGTAATGGGGTCCTTAACAGCGACAATGGCCGTCGGGTCAATTATCGTGCCGTTCGCTACTTCAAGCGTTCGCAGCGCATTTAATGACAGCGGTTTATGGCGTGAGGTTTGGCTTTTTGAAACTGTGATAAGCGCAATTATTCTCGCCGTTGTTTACGCTGCGCTTCGAAAGGACGTTTCTCCGAAGCTTCCTTTGGGTGCCGGCATTAAAGCCGTGAGTCGACTACAGCATTGGAAACTAGCAGTATTTTTCTATATGGCGTTCGCGTTCGTCGCAGCGTCTTGGTTCCAATTTTTCGGACTATCTCTCGAAAATGACCACAATCTTTCAAGAGAACTCACGACACACTTATGGGCAGTGATGGGGGTCGGCGGAGTGCTCGGTGCCCTAATCTTTGGGCGACTCAGCGATCGCCTGGGAAGACCTAAGACTATGTGTCTGGTGACCACAATTGGAGCTACTACGTGCCTGCTCGTGTTAGTGGGGCAGCCATGGGCAGCCACGCTGGCTGCTGCTCTTTACGGAATGGCGGGAATGGCCGTTCCGCCGCTAACGGCTGCTTTTGTACGCGATCAAGTCGCCGAACATGATTTCACGGCTGTATTTGG
>DKNM01000007.1:13601-13918 GCA_002470695.1 Candidatus Neomicrothrix sp. UBA7388 | reverse complement strand
TCCGCTGCTACGAAAGAGAGGAAATCGAAACCGGCTTCTTCAACAGCTTGGCGAGCGCCGTCTTCTCTCGAGAAAGCTTCCGCTGGTGGCCCCGGTGGAAGGCCCACATCTAGATCCCCGAACTCGGCTACAACACCCCCAAGTAAGCCAAACATGGGGAAGTCTTCAGGCGGAGCCCACACCGAGAAGGTGAACTTTCCACCTGGTTTCAGTACGCGAAAAACCTCCGACAAAGCGCGCTCGGGGTGAGCGAAATGCAGCATGCCGAAGGTGCACAAGGCGAGATCAAAAACGCTGTTATCGAAGCTCAGGTTTTC
>DKNM01000007.1:0-13265 GCA_002470695.1 Candidatus Neomicrothrix sp. UBA7388 | reverse complement strand
TTTCTGCATCTTCTTGTTGGAAAGAAAGATCTGGGTGAAGCGCGGCAGCTGCTTCAACCATCGCATTAGCAAAATCTGTGCCTATGACGTCAGCGCCTCGCGCTGCCATTTCAGCTGCACCGTAGCCAGGTCCAGATGCGAGATCGACAGCCGTTAATCCTGCGACAGCCCCAAGGTAATCCACGATCGAACCTATTAGAGCCCCAGTTGAATTCTGAGTTCGAGATACATAGGTCGACGCCCGTTGCTCCCAACCAGCTTTCTCGAAGTCCTTGAATTCTTGGAATTGAGACATGTTCATGCTCCTTTGTTTCTGCGAACTAAACGGCCTTAAGCCTCGTCGTGGCGTCGGGCGCGGTCAAGATCAACTTTGCCGTCGACTATTTTGAGTTGTCGCCCTCTTCGCCCCAAGTTTCAGGCGGGCCGAAGCGGGTTTCATTCCAAGCATTGAGGGCGGTTGAGAGAGAAAACCCTATAAACATCCCGAAGCCTGTGAAAATAACCGGGATGCTCTTCATGAGGATCCCTAACCATGAAATAGCAACTCCCACTGCTATAAACCATGCGGGTTCAAGGGGGCGGTTTAGCATTACTGCTCTCTATCTTGGGCGAAGGGGTTCTTAGCGTTATCTTGAAGCTACTGCGCTATCTGTTCTTTGCCTAGTAGCTGCCACCAGTATGTGTGGTCGCAAGTCGTGTGTAAGTGCCGGTTGTCGCTAGTGAACTGTCAACGAACCTTGGGAAATGTGGGTCATGGCTTCAAATAACTCAACCACCGGCGTGATGTTTAACACTGACCGAATGTCATCTGGTTCTCTTAAACAGTTTGCCTTAGAACTTGAATCGACAGGTGTGGATACGCTTTGGCTGCCGGAGTTGTTCGGGCGCGAGCCTTTTGCGACGGCGGGATTCCTCTTGGCTGAGACTGAACATCTCACGGTCGCTACGGGCATCGCCAACGTGTATGCGAGAGATGCGGTCGCCGCGGCGGCGGCGGCGCGAACTCTCGCTGAAGTATCGTCAGGGCGCTTTATTTTAGGTCTAGGGGTGTCGAACGCTGGTTTAGCGGCGGCGCGCGGCCATAGCTGGGAGAATCCGGTAGATAAGTTGAGCTCCTACGTTAATGAAGTTCGCGCAGCCGAGATTTCAGTCCCGGGTGACCAACCCCTCCTTCTGCACGTGGCAGCGCACGGTCCGAAGATGTTGGCATCTCTCAAGGGAAAGGTCGATGGGATAAGTACGTTTTTGCAGACTCCGGAGCACACGAAACTTACTAGGGGCGGTCTCCCTCAGGGGTTAGCTCTGAATGTGACGTGTATGTGTTTACTTTGTGATGACCCAGTCGAAGCACGCAGGCTCGCGAGACGTGCTTTGGGCTTTTACATGGGCTTGGATTACTACCATCGAGCTTGGCGCAAGCTTGGCTTTTCGAACAATGACTTTACTGAGGGCGGCAGCGATCGACTAATTGACGCTTTAGTTGCTTGGGGAGACATCAAAAAGGTTTCAAGCAGGCTTGAGGAGCATAGAGAAGCAGGAGCGACTGAGATCGTCGTTATCCCGCTTAATCCCGGTGGGGGAGCAGAGCCTCACATGAAACTTCTTGAAGGGATATCTAAATAAGCGCCTAAGCTAACGCAAAAGCGGATGGAAGGACTATCGGTGGCAGGACAACCTCGAGCAGTAGTCGATGGCTTACCTCAATACAAACCCGGAAAATCCGCAGCGCAGGCTGCAGCCGATCATGACTTGACTGAAGCCATCAAACTTGCATCCAATGAAAGCTCTTATGGCCCGCTGCCATCGGTGATCAAGGCGATAAGCGACGGTGCAAGCCTATTGAATCGGTATCCCGATCACCGGGGCGAAGCGTTACGAGAAGCAATCGCAAAAAAGCAGGAAACATCAGCTGAATGTGTGACGGTTGGGTGTGGGTCGGTAGGTCTTTTGCAACAGGCTTACTCGGCGTACGTTGATGCAGGTGACGAGGTCGTCTATCCGTGGCGGTCCTTCGAGGTTCATCCGATCTTTAGCGCTATAGCTCAGGCGAATGCAGTAACAGTTCCATTGCGGGATCAAGCATTCGATTTGGATGCGGTGCAGAAAGCCGTCACCGCGAAAACGAAACTTGTCATTCTCTCAACGCCTAATAATCCGACCGGTACGGTCTGTGGAACCGATGACCTCAAGAACCTCTTGAGTGGAATTAGCGAGAACGTGGTCGTGATAATTGACGAAGCGTATCTTGAGTTCGTAACTGACAAATCGGTGCGAAATCCGGTAAAGGAAATCCTCCCCGAGTTCCCGAATGCCGTTGTGTTTCGCACTTTTTCTAAGGCTTATGGGCTAGCGAATCTTCGCGTGGGATATGCAATTGGAAATTCGGAGATTATCGGCGCTATAGACAAAGTTGCCCTTCCGTTTCTCGTCAACGGCCTAGCTCAGACAGCCGTCCTTGCCTCTCTTGAAAAAGAAGCTGAACGAGAGTTGTGGGATCGGGTGGGTGAAGTGATCAGCGAACGTCAACGCGTTTATGACGTCTTGACTGCTGATGGCTGGCCAGTCACGCGAAGTCAAGCAAACTTCTTATGGCTACCGCTACAAGGTGAGGCAGGAGCCGTTTTTCAACAACTCGAAAGCTCGGGAATTGTCACTCGTCCCTTCGAAAATGAAGGTATCCGAGTGACTATTGGAACACCCGATGAGAATGATCGCTTCTTGGATGCGATCGGATCGCGCTAGAAGATCTTCTAGGATCTCAAATTGTTTGTTGAAGTGAGCGAATGCTCTGGAGGTCGCAGTGTTCATTGACGGTAAATGGGTGGAATCTCGTTCGGGCGAAACCTTTGAAGTTTTTAACCCTGCGACCGGCGCATCACTGGCAACCGTCCCCTCAGGTAACGCTGACGATGCGACTGCTGCCATTGATGCGGCTTCCAATGCTTTCGCTGATTGGTCCGCTACCACTGCTTACGAGCGTTCACGGCTCTTGTATCGCTCGTGGGAAATCATGACGGAACGCTCCGAAGACTTGGCGCAACTAATGACAGCTGAACAAGGTAAGCCTCTTCGAGCAGCTCGCGCTGAAGTTAAATATGCGGCGGATTTCCTAATATGGTTTGCGGAAGAAGCCAAACGTGTAACTGGCGAGTGGTTGCCCTCTCAAAGGGCAGACCAGCGATTTCTTTCCGTAAAGGCACCTGTCGGTGTGGTCGCAGCAATAACTCCTTGGAATTATCCAATTTCTATGTTGACGCGAAAAATGGGTCCGGCGCTGGCTGCGGGATGCACTCTGGTTCTTAAGCCGGCCGAAGCAACGCCTCTTTGCGCTAAGGCAACCTATGAAGTTTTTGTCGACGCAGGTGTCCCCGACGGAGTGATTAATCTGGTTACAGCTGCGAATCCTGCTCCAATCGGAGATGTGTTTACTTCCGATCCCAGGGTGGCAAAGCTTACTTTCACGGGAAGTACTGCTGTGGGGCGAAAGCTAGCGGGGAAATCTGCTGCGAACTTACAACGCGTATCAGTCGAGCTGGGAGGTCATGCGCCGTTTATTGTTTTCCCAGATGCCGATCCTGTTCACGCTGCTAAAGGTGCCGCCGCGCTTAAATTTCTAAATGCTGGTCAGGCTTGCATTAGCCCCAATCGCCTTTATGTTCCGGCAAGCTTGAGCGACGCCTTTAATGAAACATTGTGTGCGCGCGTCGACAAGTTGGAAACAGGCAATGGTGTCGTCGATGGCGTTGGCGTTGGTCCATTAGTTAATGAAGCAGCAGTGGCTAAAGTCGAAGCCCAAGTCGAAGATGCGAGGGGTAAAGGAGCGGGAGTGCCAGTGGGGGGTACTCGCTTGACCGACGGTGATCATGGCTCTGGTCATTTTTTCGCCCCGACTGTTTTAACGGGAGTTCGAGAAGATATGACGGTTTATCGCGAGGAGACGTTTGGTCCGGTAGCTCCGGTCATAACTTACGAAGATCCCGATGAAGTCATCGACCTGGCCAATGACACAAATTATGGGCTTGCGGCCTACGTCTACACTCGAGACATCGGAGTGGCCATGCGGGCGTTTGAAGGATTGCGGTTCGGCATAATCGGAATTAACGACGTCAACCCAACATCAGCATCGGTGCCCTTTGGAGGTATGGGCGACTCTGGTCTGGGACGCGAAGGTGGCCACGAAGGGATCGCTGAGTACCTCGAAACTAAAACCGGCGGTTTTGCGATTTAGTTTCTGGAAAGCGCTTTCCTCTCAGGCGAGTTCATCGATGAGATCCCAAAGCGCATCGACGTGACCCTCATCCGTGGTCCGTTGGCCAATTGACACCCTAATCATTGGTCTACCGTCGAGCTCTGAGCCTGTCCAAGCTACGTTAGGTGAACCGTTGACAGCTTCTGCAAGACTTTGCGTCGCCTCGTCACCTGCTGTGCAGCGAAAACAAACCAAGGCAAATGGGTGGGGTGCTACGACCTCAAATCTAGGATCCGATTTCAGTTTCTCTGCAAGCCGCTCGGTTAGGGCAACGTGGTATCTGATCATAGATTGAAGACCCTCTACGCCATAGCTTCGAATTACCCACCACAGCTTCAAAGAGCGGAAACGTCTTCCCAAAGGAACGTGCCAATCTCGGTAATCGATTACCGCCCCAGATTCGCTGGCTTCATTTTTGAGGTACGGCGGCAGAATGCTCAGACAATCGATTAAAGGGCTACGGTCGGCCACGTAAAAAACTGAACAGTCAAAGTTAACCATCAGCCATTTGTGGGGATTAAAGGTATAGCTATCCACCAACTCCAGTCCATCCTGATGATGGCGGAACTCTGGGCAAATCATCGCGTTCCCTGCATAGGCCGCGTCCACATGAAGCCAGAGATTTTCCTCCTGGCAAATTTCTCCTATGGGTCGAATGGGGTCGACTGCAGTGGTGCCAGTCGTTCCAAGCGTCGCCGCTACGAAAACGGGGACTAGGCCCTCAGCTTTGTCTGAAGCTAACGCCGCCCTGAGGGCACTTATATCCATTGCTTGCTTGTCATCGACAGGTATTAGCCGGATATGGCGATAGCCGGCCACAGTTGCACCTTTTTGGATCGAACTATGCGTTTGGGTGGAGGCATAGGCGACCATTGCCGTCGGGTTTACTCCCCGTTTCATTGCTTGGTGTCGAGCCACTACTAGGGAGGTATGAGTCGAATCAGATGCGCTCATTTGCAATACGCCGCCCCCAAGGCTGGTGGTTTTCCACTCAGATGGGAGATCCATTAAGTCGACTAGCCAGTCCAGAACGTGGCTTTCAATCTCCGTTGCTGCTGGCGATGTCGACCACAGCATTCCCTGAACTCCGAGTCCAGCGGAGACAAGTTCAGCCAACACAGAAGGTGGTGAGGCATTAGCGGGAAAGAAAGAGAACCAAGACGGGTGCTGCCAATGGGTTATCCCTGGCATTACGATCTCGTCTAAGTCACGGATTAAATCAGCGAACGGTTCACCTTTTTGGGGAGCTTCGGGTGGTAGCAGCTCGCGAACGGAACCAGGACTTACGCTGGACTCAACTGGTAAATCCTCTATCCGGTCCCAATAGTCAGCTATCCAGTCAATTAACGCGTGGCCATGCTTGCGAAACTCCTCAGATGAAAGATGCTCCGGCGGTTGCGGAAGTTCGCTTTCAGCCATGTTTTCGCCTCACCATTAAGGTGCGGCAGGATGTTGCCGCCTCTCCCCGGAGGATAGCCTCGCTGGGGAATTATTAGATAAGCAATAAAAAATTTGCCTAGCATTCGCGTATGGCGAGACTTCAAGACAAAGTTGCTGTGGTTACTGGTGGTGGTTCGGGTATTGGGAGAGCTACAGCACTTAAGTTTGCTCAGGAACATGCGGCTGTTGTCGTGGTTGATAAAGACCCAGAAGGGGCAGAACACACAGCTGAACTGCTGGGCGAAATTGGCGCCGCTTCGGCTTGGTTTGAGTCAGATGTGTCCGACAACAATCAAGCTCGGTTGGTAGCTGAGCAAATCCGCAAGCAATTTGGCGGAATAGATGTGTTGGTAACGGCGGCTGCGATTTCTGTGGGCAAGACCATTCCCGATACCTCGCCCGATGAGTGGGATGCGGTTTTCGACGTGAACGTCAAAGGTACTTATTTGTGGATACGAGCGGCTATTCCTCTTATGGAACAGAATGGGGGTTCCATTATTGCTCTTGCATCACAGCTAGCGATTTCAGGTGGTGTTTCGAATGCTGCCTATATTGCTAGCAAAGGAGCGATAGTAAGTCTTTGCAGAACTGCTGCCAACGATCATGCCTCTGACGGAATCAGAGTTAACTGCATTCTGCCTGGCGCCACGGAGACTCCGCTTCTTGAACGTTCCTTTGCCCGGTTTGATGATCCCGCTCCGTATGTCGAACGATCATTATCTCGGCACCCACTAGGGCGCTTCGGGAAACCGGAAGAAGTCGCTAATGCGGCGCTCTTTTTGGCATCTGATGAATCGACGTTTACGACCGGTACCGAATTGCGAGTTGATGGGGGTTGGATCGGCGGGTAGGAAGTCAGTTCTCGGTGTAGAACTTTGAACCCTTATCAAACTTGTTTGGCTTGAGGAAGAAACCCAGGATCACTGCGCCGTCCACGCTACGGGCCTCATGCCGGTTGCCCGCTGGCCTCCAGATGTAGTGACCGGGTAAAGCTTTGCCCTCGTGGTCCTCGAACGAGCCGCTCACGATCCAGGTCTGCTCTACTTCGGTGTGTTCGTGCGAAGGCACTATTGCGCCGGGATCTAATTTAAAAAGAATTGTCGATCGCCCTGAAACTGGATCAGACCACAATACTTTGTGGTGGATTCCGGGAAACTCGGATTCCTGCCACTCCATGCTTGCTGGATCGATGTAAATCGATTTCAGCTCGGGCGAATTTTCGATGTTTCCCATGTCTCCTCTGCTCTCTTTGGTTCCACCAATTGGACGGTTTCATAATTGCGTTTAGCACCGATAGGGAGGAAGTTGCATCCCCACTATTTGGCAACTGAACCTTGTTCGCAAATTAGGTAAGTTACGTCTATGAGTACATTGATTGAAGACCTTGAGCATCGCCGATGGCAAGCGATGATCGAATCGGACTTGCCGGTGCTTGAGGAATTGCTGCACCCTAACTTGCGGTACACCCATTCAACTGCAGTTGTTGACTCAAAGGAGTCGTACATAAAAGCGATTCAAGAGGGAGTTTTCGACTACAGAAATATTGAAACCAGTGATGTCGAAATCCAGTTATTTGGCCAGCTCGCCTTAATTAACGGCTCGGCTAAAATAACGGTTTTAGCTCGGGGAAAAGAATTTGTGTTGAATAGCCGGTACACCTGCATGTGGATGCAAGAAGAAAACTGGCGCTTTCTGGCGTGGCACAACACACCGATTCCCGCTTGAGGCCTGTTCTCGCCCCCGGTGATAAGGAAAGATTGCAGCCTCTGCATCGCTTCTTGACCATATCTAATAGTGTCCTACTAGAACTTTCCTAAAACGGGGTTGATATGAGTGACGGCATAGAAATCATTGGCTATGACGTGCCAGCGGTTGAAAAGTGGATAAGTGAAAATACTGAAGGTTTGGCGCCTCCCTTTAGGTGGACGCGACTCGAAGGCGGCCATAGCAACCTGACCTATGGGCTTGAGGATTCCCTTGGTAACAAGGCGGTAGTCAGAAGGCCGCCGATGGGTGAGTTGCTACCGAAAGCGCATGACATGGGCAGGGAGTTCGCCATCATTAGTGGCCTAGGCCCCACAGAGGTGCCGGTGCCTAAGGCCTACGGATACTGTGAAAGCCCTGATGTCACGGGCGCTCATTTCTACGTGATGAGTCAAGTGGACGGCAAGGCTTTGTTCGAGCTTGAAGATGCCCTAGAGCACCTGTCTGAAGAAGCGCGAGAGAGCGTGGGTCTTTCGTTCATGGATGTTTTGGCGGCCCTTCATTCTGTCGACCCAGATGAAGTGGGCTTGGGCTCGCTCGGGAAAAAAGAAGACTATGTGGGGCGACAGATTCGTACTTGGTATCGCAGCTGGGAAGCTTCGGCAGAGGGTGCTTCTTACGATGACCCTGACCTGCATAAGCTTCATGATTTTCTTCAGGAGAGGCGCCCGGAAGAAGGTCCAGCGAGGGTCGTGCACGGTGATTACGGATTGCACAATTGTCTAGTGAGTTCCGAAGGTCAGTTAACAGCGGTTCTTGACTGGGAAATTTCGACCTTGGGTGACCCTATGGCAGATTTCGCCTATGCACTGAATACTTGGACAGAACCCAGTGATGAATTAGTGAATAAAGAGAATTCTCCAACGCTGGCAGAGGGTTTTCTGCCTCGTGGCTCTTTGATTGATCGTTATGCATCGCGGACCGGATGCGACCTTACTCACCTTCCTTATTACTTGTGCTTCAATCACTTCAAGACAGCGTGCATTATTCATGGTGTTTATGCGCGGTACATGCAGGGCCAAAAGTCCGCTGAAGGGGTCGACCTTGACTATTACCGCTCTCGAATTGGCACATGCATAGAAATGAGTAAACGGGCAGCGGAAGAGTTCTCTTAGGCTTACTTTGTGAAAACCGATTGGAACCCCCTGTTGAGAAAACAGTTTGCCGAACCTTATTGGGCGGAGCTTCAGGGTTTTATTCAACAAGAACGTGAAGGAGGTCAAGTCTTCCCACCTCAGGAGGAAGTCTTCGCTGCACTTCACCTGACGCCGTTTTCTGAAGTGAAAGTGCTGATCTTGGGGCAGGATCCGTACCACGGAGAAGGTCAGGCACATGGGCTCTGTTTTTCGGTTCGTCGAGGAGTTGTGGCACCACCATCACTAAAAAACATTTTTAAGGAATTGAAAAATGATCTGGACTTAGCGGCGCCGAATCATGGAAATTTGGAATCTTGGACGCAACAAGGAGTGTTGCTTTTGAATTCGGTTCTCACGGTCCGTGCTCACAATGCGGGTTCGCATCGAAACCGGGGTTGGGAATTATTTACAGATGAGATCATTCGCGTCGTGAATGCCAAATCGGAACGGGTGGTGTTTATCTTATGGGGCGCTTCTGCTCAGAAAAAGAGGCCGCTGATTGACTCACCTGCGCATGTAATTATCGAATCCCCGCATCCATCGCCTTTGAGTGCGTCACGAGGTTTCTTTGGAAGTCGCCCCTTCTCTCGCACCAATGCTGCGCTAGAGGAAGCTGGCAGGCAGCCGATTGACTGGACTCTTCCTCACAATTGATGCGTGACGATGTGAGGAGTTAACGAACGCCTTTCGGGTATCCACTCCACCTGAGTTAGTGTGGTTTTGTCACCCGCCTCATTGACGTCAAGAGTGAATTTGTCCTGAAAGACGGATACACCGCGTGCCCAGACGTCACTTAACCATTTGGGGTGCAAGGTAATTTCTATTTTGCTGTCTCTTCCAGACAACCTTCCAATGATCTTCGGCTTGAGCGTCAAGTCGACTGTGCAGCTGAAGGGCACGAGCGCTGGGTTAGGAATCGAAGGCCTTTGAGAAGCGAGCGCCGCAACGAATGAACGACGAGCGCGTAACTTAGTAGCTTCGGCTAAGTGCCGGGTTAGTGACGGATTGAAATCCCAGCCGCGCTGATATCCGTCATCCACCACTGTGGCCATAGCTCTATCTAGGAAGGCGTGGGGCACAGCAGTAGAAAATTCGCCCATTTGAAGTGCCCGGTCCCGTGGCAGGTCAAAGAGAAAATCCTGGACACCTTCTGAGCGCAACCGTTCTATTGCAGTGCCTAGCCACCATCGCCTTTGGCTGTCCGCTTTTTGCCACGGAGCCCATTCTTCTATGAACCCGCCATCTTTCACGGCTAAGTCCCATAATTCTAGGAGTTCCAAGCAGCGCGGCTTGGTTCCGCCCAATGCGACGAGTGTTCTTTCTGCATCAATCTGGGGGTGATCTACGAGCTTGACCTTGCCAGCCGACCAAATGATCTGATGTTGATGACCTTCGCATGTGACAGGCATTACTGAGTCGGGAACGTCTTGATACCACGGCATAGGCTTAACTTAGCCATTCAGTTAGATGGCAAAAGTTCATCGAAGATCACAATTACTCCTGAAGTCGTAGTCCTATTTTGTTAGCGGGAAAGCTTACTGACTTATCCAACACGTGCGCAGATTGAGACTCTTGGCTGCGTGTTTGCTAAGGAAATCGAATAGGTCAGCGATCGTCGCTACGATCTTTAGTCATGCATGACTTAGTAATCCGAAATGCTCGTGTGATTGACGGGACTGGATCAGCGGAATTTGTCGGCGATATGGCTGTTACCGATGGCGTAATAACGGACGTTGGCGAGGTAACGGGAAATTCGAGCCGTCAAATAGACGCCGACGGCCAACTTCTGATGCCTGGGTGGGTGGATATCCATACGCATTACGACGGCCAAGCGACTTGGGACCCGGAGATGACCCCGTCTTCATGGCACGGTGTAACAACTGCTGTTTTTGGGAATTGCGGTGTTGGGTTTGCGCCGGTGCGACCAGGCAGTGAGGACTTCCTCATAAATCTCATGGAAGGCGTTGAGGACATTCCAGGGAGCGTGCTCGCAGAAGGCATCGACTTCTCCTGGCAAAGCTACCCTGAGTATCTGGACGTTCTGGGGAGTATGCCCCGCGTTATGGATATCGGAAGTCAAATTCCTCATGGCGCCCTCAGGTTTTACGTAATGGGTGAGCGAGGTGCTGATCATAATGAGATACCAGATGCCGGAGAGCTTCTATTAATGGAGAAACTTGTCGTGGAAGCATTCGCGGCAGGCGCTCTTGGCTTCACTACTAGCCGAACCACTAAACATAAGGCGGCTGATGGGCGCTTGACGCCATCGCTAAGCGCCGGTGATCCCGAATTAGCTGCGATAGCAAATGCCATGCGAGTCGCTGACGCGGGAATTTTGCAAGTGAACAGCGACTTTGGTCATGGCGAATTTGAAACCATCCGAGAGGCAGCTCGCATATCGGGCCGGCCCTTGTCAGCGTTAATCATTCAAGTAGACCATGAACCAGACCTGTGGCGCGAAACTCTGTCTAATATCGAAAAGGCGAATGCCGAAGGAATATCAGCGACCGGTCAAGTGGGGTGTCGGCCAATTGGGGTTCTTCTCGGCCTCGACGCGACCGTGAATCCTCTCGGGAACCATCCGTCGTACAAGGCAATTGCCCATCTTTCGCTGGAAGAAAGAGCTGCAATGCTCCGCAACAACTCTCAGTTGCGTCGCGACCTCATAGAGGAACGACCACCTGATGGCTTTAGTGAGTGGATGGATTACGCGTTAACTAGGGCCTTTGAACTTGGACCAGACCTGAACTACGAACCGGAACCATCGGAATCCGTAGCTTCAAGAGCTGAACAAAACGGGGATAGTCCATGGCGCCTCGTCGTTGATTTGTTGTCCAGGGGTTCGGGAGAAACGCTACTGCTATATCCGTTTGAAAATTACAGTTCAGGCTCGTTAAATGAGATCCATGAGATGCTTACCCACCCGAACACGGTTTGCGGTGTCGGGGATGCTGGTGCTCACGTCGGAACTATCTGCGATGCTTCCTATCCGACGTATCTGCTGACGCATTGGGGAAGAGATCGCACCCGGGGGGAGAGGCTCCCACTCGAATTTCTAGTCAACAAACAGACTCGCCGCACTGCTGAGACTTACGGGCTCTTCGATCGAGGAGTACTTAGGCCCGGATACAAGGCAGACTTCAACATTGTCGACTTCGAGCAATTGTCGGTAGGCCCGCCAGAGCTGATTCGAGACCTGCCCGCGGGAGGTAAGCGTTTGGTGCAAAGGCCGACCGGCTACTCACATACCTTCGTATCAGGTGTTGAGGTTGGGAGTAACGGAGAGGTAACTGGCGAGCGGCCTGGCCAATTGGTCAGGGGCACCCAAGCGGACCCGAGGTAAGTGTCTATGTCGGAGTCGCTGCCCTTAGCTGACATCACAGTCCTTGACCTTACGATTGCCCGAGCTGGTCCGACAGCGGTCCGCCAATTGGCAGATTGGGGAGCCGATGTCGTTCGAATTGAATCCCCGGAAGGCGGCTTCGAGGCCGGTGGCGAGTCATCCCCCGACTACCTGAACCTTCATCGGAATAAGCGATCCATTGTGTTGAACCTGAAAGAACCAAAAGGTAGATCCGTCTTCCACCGAATGGTCGTTTCCGCCGACGTTGTCGTCGAAAATATGCGAAGCCCGGTCAAATACAAGCTGGGTTTTGACTATGAAACGCTTAGAGCCATTAACTCGAGGGTGATCCTTGGTTCCATTTCAGGATTTGGTCAAGACGGTCCATACGGCGAACGCGGTGGTGTTGACCAAATAGCGCAGGGCCTAGGAGGCCTAATGAGCGTGACTGGTTTTGCCGAACATGGCCCCATGAGAGCAGGAGTAGCTATCAGTGACGTGACGGCCGGTCTTCAGCTAGCTATAGGGATTCTGACGGCTCTTCACGAACGACACTCATCGGGAGAGGGCCGGTGGGTGCACACATCCCTTTTGGAATCCATGATCGGAATGATGGATTTCCAAGCAGCGCGATGGACAGTAGCAAAAGATAACCCACCTCAAGTAGGAAACGATCACCCAACCATGGTCCCGATGGGAACCTATGCAACCTCCGATGGTCACATAAATCTTGCTGCTTCTGGTGGGCGTCTTTGGGAGGAATTCTGCAAGGAACTTGGTACTGAAGAATGGATAACGGACAGCCGATTTTCGGACTCACTAGGTAGAAAGCGAAATAAAGATGAGCTGGGGAGGCTCATTGAGCAGCGTTTGGTGATGGACACCACAGAGAGTTGGGTGGCTCGCCTGAACTTGGTTGGAGTGCCTTGTGGGCCGGTTCACACAGTCGCTGAAACGTTTGCTGACCCCCAGGTTATGCATCTAGAAATGGCGAAACCTATTCACCATCGAAATATGGGTGAGATCAAAATCTTAAGAAACGCAACAAATATTTCCGGTGTTTCCAATGACATCCGAAGTCCCAGCCCGCTTAAGGGCGAACATTCATTAGGAATACTCGAAGAGTTTGGCTTCGGTGAGGACGAAGTCGCGGATTTAACGAAATCTGGAGTGGTGGAGGTTAACCCCGAATTGGGAAGATAAAAGTCATGAATTGGAAGACTGAATTTAGTTAGAAACCAGCTTTCTTGTCGACTACTCCTTCAAATCCGCGGCCCGCTCTCAATGCTTCAAGGTTGCGGCAAAATCTTTCTAAGTTTCGCCTACCTCTATG
>DKNM01000090.1 GCA_002470695.1 Candidatus Neomicrothrix sp. UBA7388 | reverse complement strand
ATTGGGCCCAATGACCCACTTCTTCAGCATGGTTTGGTTCTTCTGCTTCGAACAAGAACAGTGCCGAGGGTCTATGAGGTTCCAATAACTGTTCTGGGAAGAAAAAAGGATCTCGCGCAGCGACGATTCCCTCGACGGCCAGAAGGCCAGCGTGACGGTGGTCGGGGTGTAGGCGATATCGCTTCCACGGGTCGTGCCCTAAAACCACCTCTGGTTTCAACTCCCGTATTACCTTGGCTACTTTTTCGCGATTTATTAGCGTGCTGTCTAATTCGCCGTCTGTTTCGCCTAAGAATAGGATCTCTCCGGTGGCGCCGAGCTTGCGTGCGGCGCGGGTTTGTTCTTCGATGCGGATATTGACGAGGTCGCTCTGGTTCATTCCTGCGTCCCAAGTGCCCTTCGATCCGTCAGTGCAAACGAGGTAATGAACGACCGTTCCTCCCTCGGCCCACTTCGCTAAGGTGGCACCGCACTGGAATTCGGCGTCGTCTGGGTGCGCAGCGATAACGAGTGCTGAGGCAGGTTGCGGATATTGCTGCTTCACGTTAGAGAATCCGGTTTGAGGAAATGACTTAAGCCATCCAAGTCCTTTGGAGTATCGACGTCCCATTGAAGTGCAGGAATCTGAAGCACTTTGAGGTCGAGGTTTATAGCGATTGCTTCACTCATGTGCTTGTTGAGCGAACCCTCGCCGTATTGAAAGTTGAATTCTGTCTTGGTTGGAAGACTGAGCACGTTGGTGCCGCTTCCGTGCCTATCGGGGACTATCGAGACTGTGTTTGAAGTAGCAATGCCATCGAGCGAGACAGCCCGTGGGAGGTCAGCATGAGCGATTATGGCATGATCGAATGCCTCAGCTAGTCCGTTCATTGCTTCGGTGATTGCCGGGTTCAAACCGGGTTTCGTAGCCCAGAAAACGTTCGCGCCAAGCGATTTAGCCCACTCTGCTACGTGTTCGTCATCGCAAACAACGTAGACCGTTAGGTCTCCGGCTGCTTGCACTACGTTTTCGGCCATTTGACGCGTAAGGGCCTCGCGAGCAGTTGCGTCGAGTCGCTCGCTGAGCCTGTTTTTTGCTTGGCGAAAATCTTTAATTGGAATGAGTGCGACGATTGCGCCACGGTCAGGTGAACTAGGCTTTGACATCGATCCTAATCTTATTGGACCTTGAGCGGACCTGTTATGACTGGGCGGTCTGTGACTTGGAGCGGCGTACGCTAAACGTAATCATGAGTCTCTTTCGCCGCCAAAATCGCTCCTCTAAATCCGTTGTTACGCGTCAGCTTCCCCCTTCTTCTTGGGTGCAACCCTGGTGGATAGAGCGGCAAATGGAAGTCGAGTCACTCTCGAATTCCGAAGCTCATCGCGCAAATACTTCGGCGAGGTCTTGGACGCTCGTCGGCAATCTGGACAGTCCCGAACGAATCGGAGTCGATAGGCGAGGTCTGGTCTCGGTTCAACGAGGATCATGGTCGCTGGATTGGTGGCTGAGAGTTGATGAAGACTGGATATTTCCATCACAACATGGGGCTGTTCGGCAGCGATTAGTGCAGGGAGCCCCGGTCGTAGAAACGGTCCTGCGTGTAGCTGGAGGAGACATCGTCCACAGGGTCTATGCAACTCGCAAGTCGTCAGAAGTTTTGGTTGTCGAAGTGGAAAATCAAGCAACTCGACCTGTAGCACTTGCTTGGGCTGTACGCCCTTACGATGATTTGGGGGGCGGGCGAATTGACCAAGTTGAACTTAAAGGTGACTCACTGTATGTGAATGGACGTTTGGGTCTTGTCTCTGCCCGAGAACCAGGAAGAATGATTGGAGGAAGCGAAGGATTAGACCCTGCGAGTTCGCTAGATGATGAGAATGCTTCGCCCAATTTGGTGTCATGTACCCAAGGAATGGCGAGCGCAGCAGTCATTTTGCCTTTGGTGCATGGAACTACTCTGAGTAGCTATATCCCACTAGGGAACGCTTTAGATACTCCCTTATCGGGGGCAGTGCCCAGTTCTGCTGAGGTTGTCCGGGGGTGGACGAGCCACGCATCTGCTGCGAGCAGATTGGTGTTACCTGCCGGAAAGATAGATGATCTATTCGATGCTTCGAAAAAGTCGCTGCTCTTAACTTCTACGGGTACAGACGTTGTTCCTGGTTATGGAGCGCCACCGCATAGCGGAGTTGATGAAGCTGACTTGTTTAGGGCTTTGGTCGACTGTGGATACTCAAGTTTTGTGCGGGAGATCGTCATTGCGAGAGCAAAGAATCAAGATGCTCTGGGTGCGGTGTATCACGGCGAGTTAGACGTCACCTCCGCAACAATTATCGGCGCGGGTAGGTTGCTAGAAGTCTCCCCTGACCCGGCTTTCACCAAAGGGATAGCAGAGTTTGTTGCCGATGGTGCTCGTTGGATTCTCGCCAATGAAGATAACAATGCCCGGGTTGGGCTTCGGGCAGCGATGCTGATCTTGGAGAAAGCCGGTGCGCATCGAGCCGCTGGGGAGCTTGCTCAACTTATTCCGGCCGCTCCGGAAGCACATGAATTGGACGCGAACATAGATTCACCAATTGATGCTGTCGCGTTGAGTCGTTCGGCCTCCGAGCTTATGTCCGTTGAACCCGCAAAGGCTTTTGATTTGCTCCAAGAACTGATTGCGCTCGCCTCTCCGACCATGAACTGGCCTTCAACCGTTGACCCTGAGAGTAAGTGGGGGACAGGCGGCGCAGGGAACGATCTTCGGGTTACGGCTAGGTTTGTTATGGCGCTTCTGCGGATGCTCGTCGACGACAGCTCAGAGGATTTACGACTTGGACTTGTGTGGCCTAAAGAGTGGCTCGGTCAAGGTGTTGAAGTTCACGGTGTGCCATCTCGCTTCGGCTCTGTGTCCTGGGCTGTTCGGTGGCATGGCGACCGACCGGCGCTTCTTTGGGAGGCTGAAGATGCGCCTGATGATGTGCTAGTGCGGATTCCCGGTCTCGATGAAAACTTTGCGGGGCTCGGAAAAAGTGGAGAAGAACTTCTCTCGCCTGTTCTCGTAGAAATTTCAGATACGAATAATGCCGTGGGGGGTGAAGAGAGAGAGGAGCCGACATCGGGGAGTTTCACATGACTAAATGTCACTACTCGCTTGCCGTTGAGCAACTACGTTTCGCATATGGTTCAAAGCAAAGCGCCCCACTTGGCTAACGAACACCGATATTGGAATCAAGGTGCCTCGGTAGTGGCGGGTGTAGATGAAGTAGGCAAAGGCGCATGGGCCGGACCGCTAACAATAGGCGCTGTTGTGCTTCCACGGGAGGGGTTGGTGGAAGGTATCCGCGACTCGAAGATGCTCACACCGTCGAAGCGCCAGCAACTTTCTGCTCAAATTCGAAGCTGGGCTCAAGACTGGGCAGTTGGTCATGCTAGTGCCCGCGAGTGTGATGAGTTGGGCATGTCTGAAGCCCAACGGGTAGCTACGCGTCGAGCTCTTAACCGACTCAAATCCTTGCCTGATCGAGTTCTTTTGGATGGAAAGTGGAATTACATCGATTGGCTGCCCAGCACGGCAATTATTAAAGGCGACCAGGAGTCACTGTCGATAGCTGCGGCATCGATTATCGCCAAGGTTGAGCGGGATCGACTTATGGCTAGCGCTGCAGAAGACTTTCCTGCGTATATGTTCCAAAACAATAAAGGGTATCCAGCGCCCCAGCACCGAATGGCGCTGTCGGGCTACGGTCCATGTGTTATCCACCGCAAAAGTTGGTCTTTTATGGATGACTTGCTTTGGACCGGCATACGCCGCACTAATCGAAATGAAATAGATCAAGAGAAATTATTTGTGACATGACTAAAACTAATGAGACTCAACGCGAGTACTGGCGGAATCGTCGGGCATGGGTAGATAGACAAGAGCAAATGGATTCGCAACTAGAGGTCTTCGGCTTAGCCGCTATAGAGGCCTTGGGTGACATCTCAGGAACAAAGGTTCTTGATGTCGGCTGCGGATGCGGCCATACGACTTTAGAGCTGCATAGTCGAGTTGGTAACGGGAAAGTCGTTGGCGTTGACATAAGCGACAAACTTCTTGAAGTTGCGCGCTCTAGATCGAATGAAGCGATCAAGTTCGTTGAAGCAGATGCGCAAGTAAATGAGCTTGGCGGGCCATACGACGCTATCTTTTCTCGTTTCGGCGTAATGTTCTTCGAAGATCCAGTTGCTGCTTTTGGAAACCTAAAGTCAGCGTCGACTTCTGCTGGGCGTTTGAGTTTTGTTTGCTGGCAACAACCTGCGCAGAATCCGTGGATGACTGTCCCAAACCGCACTGCCTTGGAGTTTGTTGAACTACCGAGTAGAGCGCCTGGTTCTCCGGATCCCTTTGCATTCTCGGACCCTAACTATGTGTCCGAAGTTCTCGAAGGAGCCGGGTGGATTAACGTTGAAATTGAAGACTTCCAAGCAGAAGTTGAACTGGGTGGCGGCGTCAATGCGATGGAGGCTGCCGTTCACGCGTATGACTTTGGTCCGTTCAAGGCTGTTGTTGAAGAGAATCCTGAGGTTTCACCCAGCGAAATTATTGAGGCAATGAAGCGATCACTTGAGCCGTACCAAACTAACCGCGGCGTGGTCTTGCCGGGTGCTGTGTGGCTAGTGACAGCGCAGTTGTAACGAACGAGGGACGATTATTCGCTCCTTTGTGTCCCAACCTTAAGCTCTCTGAAGGGACTCGTTGTATCGATACCTGGCTCCTTGGGTAAGCCCAGAACCCGTTCGCCAACGATATTCCGCATAACTTCGTCCGACCCACCAGCTATCCGCATCGCCGGCTGACCCAACACGTAGCCGCCCCAAGAGAAAGTTCCCCACTCTCCAGTGTCAGCTACGAGCCTTGTCTCCAGTACGTCAGAAACAAAGTTGCAGGTTGCCTGCATTTGTCTCGTGAGACCCATTTTTGACAGAGACATCTCCGGGCCAGGAGTTTTCCCTGCTTTCAGTGCATCCAGACTTCTTTGGTTAGACCAAGCGAGAACTTTCCCATAGGTAAAGATATTCATCAGTTGCTGACGGCTAAGAGCATCTTCGTTCATGCCAAAGTGCTGCAACATAGCGCTTAGCTTGGTGTAGCTCCCCCCGGTCCCGCCACTGCCAGAACCAATCGAAGCTCTTTCGTTCATCAACGTCGTGAGTGCGACACCCCACCCTTGGTTCACATCACCTAACCGGTGGCTATCAGGAATTCGAACATCGTTGAAGAAGACTTCGTTGAAATTAGCTCCACCTGTCATTTGTCGAAGTGGCTTAACTTCGACTCCTTCTGCGTGCATATCGACCATGAAACCGGTCAACCCTTGGTGTTTCGGTTGGTCAAAATCCGAGCGGGCGATCACTTCGCCTACGTCACTGTAATGAGCTCCGGACGTCCACACTTTTTGCCCGTTAAGAATCCATTCCTCACCGTCCCGTTCGGCGCGCATCTGCAGGCTCGCAAGATCTGATCCAGCGCCTGGTTCTGAGAACAGCTGGCAAGAAATTAGATCGGCGCGATACATCTTCGGTAGGAGATCTGCTGCTACTTCAGGTTGTCCGTGGGCAAGAATTGTTGGTGCGACCATTCCGAGGCCGATACCAAAGAAGCCACCATCGGGAACATCAAATTGGCTTTCCAGACTTGCCCAAACACGCTCGAATCGACGTGGATGGCCTCCTCCTCCAATTTCCGTTGGACCAGAAATCCATCCGAACCCGGCGTCGAACTTTTTAGCGCGCCACTCTTTTGCTGCTTCAAGATCCTGCCGTTCTTTCTCTCTATCTACTTCTTCGAACATGGCGGCGTTGTCGGGTCCTTCTCCCCAAACAAAGGTTTTCTGTTCGGCTTTACGTGACATGTTGGCCTCAAGAAATTCAGAGGCCTCCGCTTTGAATTGTTCTTCAGTCATTTCAGGCATAGGAAAGCTCCAAGATCATCCAGAAGTAGCAAATATATTCTTAAATTAGCCGCTAACACGACTAATCTTCCTACTCATGGGCCAACCTGTTCGAGTTGCGGAGAAAATTTCACCTTCTAGTCCCGGGACAATTCGTTTTGAAACGAACCGTCCCCTGACTGGCATGGGGCATCGCTACTATCACGGTGCAGAAGATGCGCTCAGTGATGAGGATCCAGCGGATGTCTTAGCGTCGCGGTTATTTGCTCGCGGAGGGATTGATTATCTTCACGTTCACGGCAATGTCGCAACTGTTGATCTTTCCAAGGGTTATACATCTGAAGGTATCGTCGATATTATTGCTGGCTTGTTTGCTCACTACGAGATATAGCTTGACGCCTCAAAGCAGGTTTTAATCGAACGTATGTTCGGTTAGGGTTGCGGGATGCAAATCACGCCTACCCCAAGTATTTCGAAAAATGACTTGCATCAGATTTCCACTCCTTCTGTGCTCGCGCATAACCGAATCTTCCCTGTAATCGAAGAACTAGCTGGCCTCTTTCGAGATGGTGGTATACATCAAGGGTCTACCGTTGAGGTCAGGGGAGAGGCTGAGACTACTTTTGCTGCTGCATTGACTATTGCGGTGTCTCAGTCTTCTAAATGGACGGCTGTTGTCGGCCTTCCGGGTTTGAGTTCGCAGGCAGTTTCTCACTTGGGTGTTGATCTTTCTAGATGGGTGTTTGTAGACCATCCGCAAGATCATGCAGCAGAGGTAGTACAGGCCTTGATGGGGTCAGTAGCTCTTATTTTGATTGGTTCGAATACCAAAATACGGAGTGATCATGGACGAAAAATTGCTGCGCGTATGCGTAGCAAAGGCACATCAATCATTACCGTTGGGGATGCTCGAGGTTATAACTTGCGTCCTAGTTTTTCTTTGAAGATTCTTCGAGCTTCATGGTCAGGTATTGGGCACGGTAACGGGCGTTTAACGTCTCGTAGGTTAGAAGTAGAAGCTGTACACCGAGGTGTTACCTCGAACTCTCATCGGCGCCTCTTTTACTTGCCCGATGAGCAAGGTCAGTTAAGTGCTATTAAGCAAAGTTTTTTGCAAGTAGACCCGGTTGCTTCTCGAGATGTCAGAAAGCAAGGAGGTCTACAGCATTTTGATGAAGATGTGCCTCAGGCTAGCTAGTCGCCCTATCCGAGTGTCCCTTTGAATTCCCGAGCTTTATTTCTGAGCATTCCTCGTTGGCAAATTATCTCTTCGGGAGTTGACCTCAATCAGGTAGCGGTTGTTGTAGATAAAAATTTGGTTATCGATGCGACTCCGCGTGCAATTCAATGCGGAATACAACTAGGTATCCAACGTCGCGAGGCGCAAAGGCTTTGTCCTAGCGTGGAGATAACCGAGCATGATGAGGAATCCAGTGTTGCTAGTTTTAATGCCCTTGTCGTCGTTCTTGAATCGATAACCCCTCGGATAGAAATTACGGTTAGTGGCCAATGTTCTTTTCCTACACGAGGGCCCTCTCGTTACTTCGGTGGAGATGAACTCCTAGCAGGTCTCGTCGGAGAGCGTATTGCTGAAGCGCTATCTGCAACATTTGGTGTGGATAAAAATGTAGCTACATCTCAATTTCGGATTGGAGTAGCTGATAGTTACTTTGCTGCGTTAATAGCAGCGAGTTCGAATGTGGAGTCAAATATTCATATTGTTGAGACCGGGGGAAATGCTGATTTCCTCGCTCCGTTTTCTTTACATCTTTTAAGACTTGACTCGGCTTTAGCAAAATCTGTTGAGCTTATTAGCGTGTTGCAGCGGCTTGGAATAGAGACTCTTGGAGATCTAGTTGCTCTCCCAAGTGAAGAATTATTAGCGAGATTTGGTAAGCCAGGTGTTTTGGCGCAACAGCTGGCTCAAGGAGTTGATTTTGAAAAATCATCAATAGAAACCGTTTCTGGTGTGCTTATGGAAGAGCACGAAATCGACCCTCCTGCTAACCGCATTGATACGGTTTTGTTTTCTGCTAAGTCATTAGCTGACCAGATTTGTCAAGATTTGTACTGCACGGGTACTGCATGCAGGCAGATTTTGATTGAAGTGGAGTCGGAACATGGTGAACTTTCAAGCCGTTTTTGGCGTCATGAATACCGGTTCACTTCGGCGGATATAACTGACAGAGTTCGCTGGCAACTTGAGGGTTGGTACCGGTCAAGTGCCCCTCCCACCGGGCCTTTGTCGTTAGTTCGCTTAGTGGCGGAAGAGGTAATTCGAGACGATGGCTATCAGCTTGAATTTTGGGGTAAACAAACTTCAAATGACGAACAAGCGATTCGATCGTTTACCCGCGTCCAAGAAATTCTGGGGATTGATTCGGTGACGGTAGCTCAACACGGCAAAGGGCGACGATCTGGTGATATTGAACAGCGAGTGCCTTTATCGTCTGCCGGGTTTATTCCAGACAGACAAATAGCGTTACCTGAGTACACAAATGCACCATGGCCGGGTCGGCTTCCAGCTCCATTGCCTGTACTCGTGTTAGGTCATGCGGAGTTGCTGCAAGTCATTGATCTTGAAGGTTGTGAAGTGCGAGTCAATGGTCGCGGATTGCTCAGTGGAGAGCCGGCGCGTCTCCGCAGTGATTCTCTGGGATCACATTTGATAAAGGCATGGTCTGGGCCTTGGCTTGTTGACGAGAGGTGGTGGGATCCTATTGGAAAAGATCGACGAGCAAGATTCCAATTTCTGCTTGAGAATGGAGCTGGGTATCTTTGTGTTCTTCGAGGCGGTAGTTGGTGGCTTGAGGCATCTTATGATTGACGCCACACGTGCCTATCGTCCATTTGTCGACCAATGCCAGGGCTCGCTTGGCAAGTTTTTGAAGCCATACTTTGAAGCGTTTCGCTTTAACCATCGATAACCGGAGGTATTGCTCCATAAAGCGCGACCGTTTTGAGTGAAGTCAATTGCTAGACCCCGCTCATGCATTGAAGCTCCGGGACGAGCGGTTGGAGGTCGACATTGATAGGAGGGTTTGCTATAGATAGCCCAGTTGCTTGTGCCGCAGTGCGCTCTTCGCAAATTTATTTGCGACTGGGAACTGCGATATCCGCCGCCGCCAAGGCGAATGCCGTCCCGGGACGCGTGTTGCAGTAGCGCCAGCAGCTTGTCTGCAATCGATTCATGAACACGAATTCCCCAGACCGTCGTTAGTTCTGACCTGTCGAAATTAATAGATGTGGGTGCATCAGCGATGCCGAGAAGCTGCCTTCTACGCGCCTCCTCCGCTTCGCGACGTTTTCGTTCAGCTTCTCTGCGCAGGCGCTCTTCTTGGGCTCGTTTCGCTTTCTCGGCCTGTACAACTCTCGCCAGATTGGTTTGCTCAGCTTCAATTTGACTAGCCATTTCGGCATCTAGTTCAGCTAGGGCAGCTGCCTCATATAAACGTGCTTCAAGCCGGCTCTCTGCTTCGAAAACCATTTGGGCTTGCAAGCCGACCGCTTCCAGTAATTGCTCAAGCTGGGCTTCCGCTTCAATTCTCAGCAATTCTCTAAGATTGACTGCTTCGTTAAGCGCTTTAGTTGCCACCAAGGTGTCTATTTGGAGCGCGCGTAACTCATCTGAAGTGTTATTGAGATCACCAAAGGCCGCGCCTATCAACGTTTGAACTCGAGCGGCTTTGTAGATGTCCCCAGTCCGAGCGAGACCGAAAGAGCCTTCCACTGTCGAATCCCGGCCAATATAAGTTTGAAGAGCTAAATCGTTCACTTGACTGGTCAGCGTTGCCTGTTGTTCAGCAATCTCGTCTGATTTGCGCTCTGCGGCGGATACGGCTTGCTCCGCACCTCGCAAAGATTCTTCCGCCCTGTTGAGGTCGTCTCTCTGCTCAGCTACCAATATTTCTAAATCGGCGAGCGCTTGCTCGACCTCTGACACTTCTGCTGTGGCCGTATCCACAACGCGAGCTTGATTCAAAATCTCGGTCTGGAAAGCGTCACGCTCCTTTCGGAGTTCGTTAACTTCCTGCTCAAGGGCGGCTTTTTCTTTGCGGAGTTGGGCGCTGCTTTTTCCGGCTCCGCTAGCAGGGGGGACTGCGAGCACTGCGCCTGCCAGCAAAACCGCCATTGCTGCAGCGAGACTTTTCAGGGAAAGAGACAGGTCAAAATTCCTTCATTGACGTTGTCGATCTAAGGTACCTACTCAAAGCTCTCTTGGGGTATCGCGCGTCTACATCTGTTCATCGATGACTGTATTCTTCAAGATTCCGATCTCGGATATTTCGAATTCGATTGAGTCGCCTTCGCTTAACCATACTTGTGGATCTAAGGATCCACCCGTGCCTTCAGGTGAGCCTGTAGCGATAATATCGCCGGGCTCTAGGGGCATTATTCTCGATATGTAAGCAATTAATTCTGATGGGCTAAAAATCATCTCGTCGGTACCTGCCCGCTGGCGCTCCTCGCCGTTCACCCGCGTGATTACTGTAAGGGCAGAGGGGTCGGAAATTGAGTGGTTAGTCACTATCCAAGGCCCACACGAGCCAGAATGGTGAAAGTTCTTCCCGGCAGCGACCCCGTGCCTTTGCCAGTCGCGAACCGAGCCGTCGTTGAGAATTGTGTAACCAGCGATGTGCTGAAGTGCCCGATCCTCTGGAATGTGTCTTCCGGCCTTGCCGATCACTAGAGCGAGTTCGACTTCGTAGTCCAACTGATTGGAGGCGAGAGGTCTTACCAAGTTGGCTCCATGAGGCACGAGTGATCCTGGCGGTTTGTTGAAATAAACGGGTTGCTTAGGTGTCTTTACTTCGCCGCCCAATGGGTATTTCTTGTGGTAATTCAAGCCTGCGCATAAGAGCCGTCGCTGATTGGGAATCGGCAAATCGAAAGAAATTGAATCCCAGGAATAATCAGGGCTCTCATCGATAAATCTTTCGATTCCTTCGAGGTTGCCCAAAGCTTCACCCAGCTCGAGTGAGGGCACTCTGTGTCGTAGATCAATTACGCCTTCGTCGGTCGCTATTCCGAACGCAGGTTCAGTGTTGGCAATAAAGCTGAGAAGTCTCACAACGACGACCCTACAGATCGCGCAAGACGGTCGCAGGATCTAGCTAGCTTTGGCTTGATGAATCCCAAGGCGGTTATTTTTGATGTAGGCGGTGTCTTGGTGGAATCCCCCTTTTTGGCAGTGATCAGTTGGGCAGAAGATTGGGATATCCCGTTTGATCTATTGATAAAAATATTTGGCCAATATTCTCAATCGGCGTCACATGACCAAAAGCCGCCCCTTTGGCATGATGTCGAATGTGGACGGCTGGCGCTCTCCGAATTT